>JBGSHH010000787.1:0-28002 GCA_041752355.1 Pirellulaceae bacterium
CTGGATCTGCGCTCGTTGCAGGCGATGTTGATTGGCGGCATCGATGGGTCGGTTGTCATCCCTGGCAAGCCTGCGGAAAGCCCGTTGCTGCAGCGCGTTCAATCGGATGAAGATGACCGCATGCCACCGGAAAAAGAACAACATTTAAGCGCGGAAGAGATTGTGATTCTCTCGCAATGGATTACCACGCTCAATGTCACGAGCAAACCTGGCGACGCGAGCTTCGACCGGAAACATGATGTACCCACCCTGATGGAACTCGCCGCGCGCGTCCACTGGTCGCCGCCCCGCGACATGCAGCCTTGGGAAGCGATCGATCACTTGATCGCCGCGACCTGGCACAACAAGCAAGTCAGCGGTAACGGCAACTGCGACGATGCAACTTTCGTGCGACGAATCTATCTTGATCTCGTCGGGCGCGTGCCGACCGTGGCGGAGGCGGAAGCATTCGTCCAGTCGACCGATGAACAGAAACGCGTAAAGCTGGTCGACGAACTCCTCGGCAGTCAGGAGTACCCGCGCCACATGGCGGAATTGCTCGATGTCGTGCTGCTCGACCGCAAAGGCAAAGCGGCCGAGTCGCAGCGTAAGACCAACGGCTGGTTTGCGTATCTCGAACGCTCCATCGCGGCCAATCGTCCCTGGAATGAGATCGTGAAAGAGCTGATCGTCGCCCGTTCCACATCGTCGGAGAACCAGGGGTCGCAATGGTTTCTTTACGAACAAAAGAACAACCACCAACAGATGGCCGAGGCGATCGCACCGGTGGCGTTTGGTGTGGCGATTGACTGCGCGCAATGCCATGATCATCCGCTGGCGCATGAGATCAAGCAACAGAACTACTGGGGACTTGTCGCCGCGTTCAATCGCACGACCAATGCCGACACCAGCGAGGGGCCGGCGCTCTCAGAATCTGCCACTGGTGGCTTCGTTAACTTCACCAACCTTCGCAAGGAAAGCCAGCCAGCGCTTTTAGCGTTACTCAATGGCAAGGTCATTGACGAAGTTCGTCCTGGCGACGACGGCAAAGAAGACGACAGCATCGACAAGTATCTGGTCCCTCCCTCGGGAGATAAAAAACGCCCTCGCCAAGCGGCAATTCCGAGATTCTCTCGGCGTCAGGCGGTGGCCGATGCGATCGTTGTCGACAACCCACTGTTGGCACGTGCCTTTGTCAATCGCATATGGGCGATGTTACTGGGCCGCGGACTTGTTCAGCCTGTGAATGAAATGGACTCGCGCCATCCCCCCAGCCATCCCGAACTTCTGTCGTGGTTGGCACAAGACTTTGAATCCAGCGGCCACGACATCAAACGCTTGATCCGCAACATCGTCTTGACTCGCACGTATCAACTGCAAGCTCATACCGGCGACCCGTCGGCACCGTCACCGGAACTCTTTACGTATCGTTTGGAGAAACCATTGGCGGCGGAGGTGATCTATCGGGCGATGCTCACAGCGACCGGCAACAGCCCAGAAGGCACTGACGAACTGCGACAGGAACTGATCGCCAATTTTCCGGCGGTGTTTGCAGTGGAGTACAACGCCACGCTCCAGCAATCGGCGTTTCTCACAAATAGCCCCTTGATCGATGCGTTACTTAAACCTCAGGGCGAGAACTTGACAGCCCGTTTGCTTGCGCTAAATAGTCCCGAACAGCGAGTGCATGGCGCGTTCACGGCCATTTTGGGACGCTCGCCTGACGCCGATGAGTTACAGCAATCGGTAGACTATCTTCAGAATCGCGCCGATCGAAGCGAAGCGGCGGTTCGCCATTTGACCTGGGCATTATTGGTGAGTCCGGAATTTGTTTTGAACCACTAGCCAAAGCGACTGGCGACGTAAGGACGAAAACCGTGCGAATCAAGCATCAACAGCGCGAGGCGCAAGGCTGCAACACTCCGGAGCATACGCTCCATCGCCGGCTCTTCTTGCAAGGCCTGGCGGGCGCTGGCGGAATATCGCTGGGAAGTTATGCCGGACTATTCTCCTTGCCGGCATTCGCGGAACAGGCGAAGCGCGAGCAGAAGCATTGCATTTTGCTTTGGCTCTGTGGCGCGCCGAGTCAGTTTGAGACGTGGGATCCCAAGCCTGGTCGCATCACCGGTGGACCGTTTCGCGCGATCAATACGAAGGTGCCGGGCACGCAAATCAGCGAGTTGATGCCGATGTGTGCTGGCATCATGGATCAGCTTTCAATCGTACGTTCGATGGCGACGAGTCAGAACGAACATCTTCAAGGGATCAATCTGCTCAATCGCGGTGGTGAAGCACGGCAACCGTTTGTTCGTCCCGTGCTGGGCTCGGTACTGGGTCAACAACTCGGTCAGCTCGATAGTCCCATTCCAAATTTCATCCTGCTCGATCCTTGTCCCGAAGGCAACGAATTCAAAGCCTTTAAGGCCGGCAACATGGCCGGTTGGCTCGGCGCCAAGTATGGCCCCGTCCGCGCCGGCGGGAGCTATGCTTTGCCGAACGTCGATCGCTTAACCGAATTCACCGAAGCGGATCAAAGCGACCGCGAGGCGCTGCGCCGCTTCTTCACCAAGAAGTACGAGAACGAACATGCCAGCGCTGCCGCCAGTTCGCAGAATGCGGCATTCGAGCGAGTCAAAGGGTTGATGAGCAGCGCCTCGCTATTTGACTTAGAGAAACTGCCAAAGGTTGATCGTGCGAAGTATGGCCCAGGCACGTTCGGCATGCATTCGCTGTTGGCACGGAATCTGGTGGAAAATGGCGCGCCGTTCGTCATGGTCGCCAATGGCATGCCTTGGGATTGCCATACCATGAATCACGAGATGCATCAGATGTTGGTGCCGGAACTCGATCGCGTCATCTATCACTTGATTACCGATTTGAAAGAACGCGGACTACTCGAGAAGACTCTCGTCATCGCCATGGGAGAGTTTGGCCGGACGCCGTTTCTCAACAACAGTCACGGTCGCGACCATTTCCCCAACGCCTGGAGCCTGGCGATGGCGGGATGTGGCATTAAGCCCGGTGTCGTTTTGGGAGCGACGGATGTCGATGGTTTTGCGCCGATCGACAAACCGCAAAACGAAAAGAACCTCTTCGCCACCATCTTCACGGCGCTGGGGATTGATCCCTACGCTGAATATGATTTGCCCAACTTGCCGACCTTTTATCGCGTCGAAGACAAGGCACCACCGATGCGTGAACTCCTGTCTTGAAGTCAGAAATTGAGGAACTCGCCGTGAAGGTCGAACAAGTCAAGGTCATCCAGCTCCCCACCACGGTATTGGGGCTCGACGTTTCCGCCGATGCCAAGCACGCCTATGCCGCTTGCCTGGATGGTTCGGTGCATCGTGTCGATCTGGATGCCGGCACTTCGGAAGTACTACTGAAACACGATAGTTTTGCATCAGGTGTTTGTCGCGTGCCTGAGACTTCCCTCTTGATTAGTTCTGGCTATGACGGCCAGTTACAGTGGTACGATCTCGATAAAGGCAAAGTGGTGCGACAAGTTGCGGCTCACAAGTTCTGGTCGTGGCAATCCGCTCTGTCGCCTGATGGTCGCTTGTTGGCATCTTCAACAGGTCAATACCTGGCAGGCAGCATCAAGTACGATCCTGCGCCGGAGACGGAACCGTCGGTCAAGGTCTTCGATGCCCGTAGTGGAGACCTCGTGCGCGAGCTTTCCCATTTGCCTCCCGTGCAAGCCGTCACGTTTAGCCGCGATAGCCAATACCTTGCCGCCGGCAATCTGACAGGCGATATTCGTGTTTGGGAAGTTGCCAGCGGCAAGGAACTCGCAAGTTGGAATACCTCGGCCTTCACCAGTTGGGGTATCATCAAGAGTCACTGTTATCAAAACGGCATCTACTCACTTGCGTTCAGCCCCGATGGCGAAAGCTTGCTCGCATGCGGCATGGGTCCGATGCGCGATCCGATGGCTGGCAATGGTAAGCAAACCTGGCAACGCTTCGCTTGGCGCAAAGAGGGAGCTCCCAAGCTCGATGAAATACACGATGGCGATCATGGCGGCGGCTTGCCGGAGTCGATGGTCTATCACCCTTCGCAGAATTTCTTTGTAGTGGCAGGCCGTCTGGCCCAAGGCAAATGGACGGCGGGCTTCTTTGATGAAAAGTCAGGCGCGTTGCGGCACTCACTCGATTCCAAGTGCCGGCTCACGAAAGCCATCTTCAGTGCCAGCGGTGAGAAGCTGCTGTTGGCGGGTTCCGATGGCCAGCCCAACAAATTCGCCGCCGACGGCAAGTATCCGAGCTTTGGCCGAGTCTTCGTCTACAATGTATCCGAATAGATTTCCGAAGAAATGAATCTACTTGCTTCGGCTACGGTTTTCGCGTGTGATCCGACTCTCGCCAGAAAGCCTTTCCCGCATCTGACAAGGCTTCCGAAGTCAACCACAAAACGCGCGCCAAACATGCATTGGACATCATGTCCTCTGGCGGATTGGATTTCCAGTTCTTATACAGCGCTACCACATTGCGTTGGGCCCGCTGGAGCAAATATTCCTCTTGCGTCGCGCGATACAATTCCAGGTCAGCTTCGATCATGAAATGCGAATAACGCACGGCGTCGCGATAGACGCCTGTTCGCTGATCTAGAAACCAATCGCCTGCTTTGCCAATGCGCTGGGCTTGCTCCAGGTAGTGCTTGTCACCGGTGGCCCGATAGAGCCCCAACAGCGCACGAAGCATCAGCGCGCTGTTGTAGGTTAGTTTGCCGCGTTTGATTTCGCCGGTGGCGACGACTTTGCGATCATCGAACAAGCCATCGTCGTCTTGCAATGCATCTGTGGTCCAATCCACGATCTTACGCGCTTGCTCGATCAACGCTTTGGCTTGGTCTTGGTCAACGAATCTCGCGAGCTGCAAACAGCCGACCGCCGAGGGTCCATTCGAGCAAGCGTTCTTCGTGCCATCTTTATGTTCTTGGTGCCACCAGATGCCACCCCCGGACTCTTCATCCCAACCGCTGAGAACGAATTTGAGCGTCGCATCAGCGCGCTGGAGATAGCGCGGGTCCTTGTTTGTTTCATACGCTTCGAGAAACGTGATCACCAGCCAGGCGTTGTCGTCGTAGTACTTGTCGTGGCCATTGCCTCGGGTGGGAGCCGCTTCGTAACCAGGAATGGTCACCTTATCATCCCAATAGCTATCGAGCGCCGTGAAGTACTTTTCCAAGCGCGGGCCATACGTATCCGGTTCGTTTCTTGCGGCCGCGACCAAATTCGCGAACATCACACTTTGCAGCCACACGTAGTCGGGCTTTTGGATCTTGAGCGATTTGAAATAGACGCCGCTCTTTTCGTCGTAGAACGTCTTCTGGATATGCTCCGTCACTTCGTGCGCTTGCCGAGCATACTCGTTTGGCTCAGCTGCCTGCAGTGTGCCGGCTAACGTTAACAACACGACGACAGCGGCGAGTGCTTTGCGCATGGGAGCATTCCGTTTTTGTTCGAGCGATCAATGGGAACACTATTCCCGCCACCGTTGCGCAACCGCCACCGTGGAGCGCTATGCGAACGCGGCAGGTGCTTTGGCGTTGTAGGCGGCTTCCGCGTTGAGCATGTGCGGGGGAGGAATGAGCGGTTGGCCATCGGCATCGCGACCAACGTCATAGAGTCCGAACAGTCGCAACATGCGGAGAAAATCTCCCGGCTCAAAGAGATCGATCCCTTTGAAGCGGGCGTCATCAAGATGCGCAAGCACCATTTCCACATCGGCCTGTAATTCGTCGCCGACGTGGCAGGTGGTGTGGATGATCGCTCCGTCCGGCTTCAGATCGAGTACTTCCGCCGTGTATCGCAACGTATCGCCGGGATGAGCGTGGCGATGAAAGATCGCCTTGCCGACTTTGGCCAACACCACGCGCTCTTGGAACTGATTCATCTCCCCGACAAGCAAGCCGCCGGTTTGCGCCATGCCTTCGACGATCAGCGCATTGGGCATCAACGAATAGCCAGGGATGTAGTCGTCGAGTTGCTCTTCGGTCAGCGCGACGCACTTGATGGCGACCGCGCGCCGGCCCTTCTCGAATTCGACAAACCGATCAATCCAAAACCAACGCATAGCAAGCCCGTTTGAGGTCTGACGGCGATGACTCGCCTGGCAAGGGTGAGCAGGGCTTTACTTGGCCGAGACTTTGCTTTCGACAAATCGGCACAGATCGTTGACCGTGAGCAAATTCCCGAAATCTTGCACCGAAGGATTTTGCTCGAACTTCGTCAAATCGGCAAACGGCATCCGCTGCTTGAGTTCGGCAATGCCTTCAGGCGAAACCTTGCCATCTTTGACGTAGGTGGGATTGGTGAGAATATCTTCCGGCGAGAGTTCGCTGCGCGGAATCTCAATGCCGAATCCCTTCTCTAGACGGAACACGATATCCAGGAAGTCGATGCTTTCAGCACCCAAGTCGCCGATGATCGTCGCTTCCGGGGTGACTTCTTCTTCATCCACGCCAAGGGCATCCACCAGGGCCGCGCGGACTTTTTCAAAGACTTCTTCTTTCGACGCTGGCATTGCTTAAACCTCCAAAAATCCACGGTGGGCAAGTGGCGGAAACATTACCCGCCCTCCCGACCTGCTGTATTTCTTACAAAGAACCGGTTGCCGATTAAGTCTGCACTCCCGGCTGATAAAGCTCATTAAATATTTCTTGAAAACGCTGCCGTGTATAGGGGTCGGACGCCGCGCGGGCTGGGTTATCGGCGGCAATATGTTGTCGCTCCAGGATCAAGCGGGCACTGACCGCCGTTTCGCCATTCACGACACCCGACGTTTTCAGCGTGACCAAAGGACCCTCTTGCTTGAAGATCTCGGCGGATACGACGAGTTCCTGGCCGGGTGCCACGAAGTCGGAGTATTTGACGTTACGCGCTTCCTTAAGCGTCACCAAGGCGTAGCCGAAGTTGTCGGTCTTTCGCACCAGCCAGGCGGCCGCTTGATACATCGCTTCCAGCATCAACACCCCAGGCATGACGGGGAACAGCGGAAAGTGATCCTTCAGGTAATCCTCGCGGCCAGTCAGCGCCTTCACCGCCGTGATTCGCACCCCTGGCTGGATATCGACAATGCGGTCAATCAGCCGAAAACGCATGGACACTCTCGCTGCACTGCCTGTCTATTACGACAGTCATAGGATCAAACCGCCTGGAGAGCTGGGCAAATTGGCCGATTTACGCACCCAAGGAAGGCGCGGCAAAGGTAGGCGAATCTTCCCGACGTCGCATCCTGCTGCTCGCGTCGGCTGGGACCAAAGCGACCCAGTATAATGGGGCTTCGCAAGGTTCACAACCGTTAATTGACCACCCTTTTGGGGTTCGTGGCGAAGTGCGAGGCGGCCTGGGTATTGTTGACCTTTCGCGACGTAAACGGACTAACTCCTTGTCTGTTCGCTCTTTACGGATTGTTAATCGGCAGGCTCGGTTTGTCAGCAGGGCATTTGCGTGCTAGATTGACGCCATGCGCAAGGGAATTGCCGTGTCGCCCGGCGTGGCGATCGGGACGGCGTATTGCATCCATGAGATTTTCGTCAATCCCGACACCAAACGCCTCGAAGACCGCGAAATCACCGCCGAGCTGGCTCAATACGAAACGGCCCGTGATAAAGCGGCGGCCGACATTCGCGCGCTGCGCAACAAGGTCGAGAATCAGCTTGGTCGCGAAGCTGCCGCCATCTTCGCCGTCCACGAGTCGATTCTTCGGGACTCCGCTTTCACCAGTAAAGTTCGTGGCTGGATTGTCAACGATCGCCTCACAGCCCAGGCGGCGCTCCATCGGTTGCTCGAAGAGTACACGCTGCTCTTTACCAAAACCAAGGACGAATATCTCCGTGAGCGTTTGACCGACGTCCGTGACGTGATCATCCGCCTCAGTAGCCATCTCACCGAAGTTACCAAGCCGGACTCCACGAGTCTTGCTGGCCCGCTCATCATTGTCGCGGACGAACTGTTGCCTTCCCAAGCCGTCGCCTTCGGCAACGCCGATGTGCGCGCGATTGTCACTCAGGCGGGTAGCCAAACGAGCCATGCGGCGATCATCGCGCGCAGTCGTGGCATTCCGGCGGTCTCCGGCGTGCGGGGTGTCTTGCGGATCGTTAAGACCGGCGACGAAATCATCGTGGATGGTCGCGAAGGGCACGTGATCATTAATCCGCAGCCGGAGTTGCGCAGCGCCTATCGCAAGCTGGAACGCGAGTTCTTCCTGCTGCGCGACCAACTCGCCGCCAATCGCGACCTGCCCGCAGTCACGGCCGATGGCGTGGAGTTGCATCTTCTGGCAAATATCAATAGCGTGGCCGATGCCAAGGCCGCTACGGCGATGGGGGCATCCGGCGTCGGCCTGTTCCGCACGGAATACTTGTATCTCACGCATCACGATATTCCCGACGAGGAAGAGCAGTATCAGGTTTATTGCAACATCATCGCCGAAGCCCCCCATCATCAAGTCACCATTCGGACCCTGGACATCGGCGGCGACAAGACCGTGCCGTATTTAGGGCATCAACATCAGGAAGCCAATCCTTTTATGGGCTGGCGGAGTATTCGCTTGTCGTTCGAGCATCCCGAATTCTTCATGACGCAGCTCCGCGCGATCTTGCGCGCCGCCGTCGAAGCGGAAAAGCTTGGCGGTCAGGTGAAGCTGATGTTCCCTATGATCACCACGCTCGAAGAGATTCATCGCGTGCGGATGATGACCCGTAAAGCTTGCGCGCAACTGAAGCATCGCAATCAGAAATATGCGGAAGTCCCAATCGGCATGATGTTGGAGGTGCCCGCCGCCGCAGTCACGATCGAAACTATGTTGCCGGTCGTCGATTTTGTTTCGATTGGCTCCAATGATCTGGTGCAATACTTAATGGCGGCCGATCGTGACAATCCCAAAGTCAGCCATCTTTGCCAGCCGTTGGCACCGGCCGTGCTGATGGTGTTGCGGCGCGTGATTCGTGCTTGTAACAAAGCAAATAAGCCGCTCACGTTATGCGGCGAAATGGCCGCGCAACCGCGCGCGTTTCTACTGCTCTTTGCTATGGGCTTGCGCAACTTCAGCATGAGTCCCGCCTTTGTTCCTTCAATGAAGGAACTCGCCCATCATCTCACGATGGCCGACGCTCGCGCTGTCCTGCGTAAAGCGCTCAAGTTCACCACCACCGCCAAAGTCAAAGCGTTCATGGAACGTGAACTCAAGCGCATCGCGCCGAACATTTCGATCCTGGACACGGTGTAGTCAGCGATGCTCCGCGTTGTCACGCCCCATCGTCTCAATACGCGTGGGACAGCAAGCCCTGCTGCCAGGACATGCCTTGCCTTTTTCATCGCTCCCACAAGTTGCTGTTCTGGCCCTGAACTTGGAAGCGCGTCATGGCACGGAGCGATC
Organism: Pirellulaceae bacterium; assembly: GCA_041752355.1. Lineage (GTDB taxonomy): Bacteria > Planctomycetota > Planctomycetia > Pirellulales > Pirellulaceae > JAEZGD01. Next base: position 9,363 of record JBGSHH010000787.1, read on the forward strand.
TCCCCCCAGTTCCCAGGGGGGATAATGTGCTCGCAAGGATGAATTCCGCTCAACCCTTAGCTTCGTCGATGGCAGCTTGCAGCACGCTCTTGGGTTTGGCACCGACAAACTTCTTCACCGGCTGGCCACCTTTGAAGATGATCAGTGTGGGAATGCTATCGATGCCGTAACTTTGCGGAGCATCGGGGTTCTCGTCGATGTTGACTTTGCCCACCGTCAGCGAGCCAACATTCTCGGCGGCAAGCTGGTCAATCATCGGCGCAATCTGACGGCAGGGTCCGCACCAGGGAGCCCAGAAGTCGACCAATACCGGTTGTTCCGCGCCCAGCACTTCGGTCTCGAAGTTGCTATCGGTAATCTCTTTGACGTTCTCGCTGGCCATGATTTGCTCCTTGTGGTTGTGCTGGCGACGCCTCCATGCAGGAGGCGGTTTGGCTGCCGGATTTCGCTTGTAGTTTTATCGACCGCGAAATTGTAGGTGTACGCTAAAATGTTTGTCAACAAACTAACCACCCATCCGATTGCGCGATTCCGCTGGAAAACCAATCGCCAACCTGTGGTCTAAACATCGTTATACCATCATGTTACGATCGAATTGAGTGGCAGAAAATGAATTCTCATTCCCCGCACTGGAGATCGCCCAATGACCACCCAGACATTTTCTGCTTGCGTCGTGCGACGCTCCGAACAGGGGGAAATCGCTGCCGCCGTTGAGAGTCTGCCGCTTCCAGCACCCGCCGCCGGCGAGGTCTTAATACGCGTCGCCTGGTCGAGTTTGAACTATAAAGACGCGCTGGCCGCGACCGGACATCCCGGCGTGGTGAGCAAGTTTCCGCAGGTCCCAGGCATCGATGCCGTCGGCGAAGTGGCCAATAGTAACGACGCCCGCTATCAGCTAGGCGACGCCGTGCTGGTCACTAGTTACGACCTGGGAGTGAATCGCCATGGCGGTTGGGGCGAATATGTTTGCGTGCCGGCCGATTGGGTGCTGCCGCTGCCTCAGGGACTTACCGCGAGGGAGGCCATGATCTATGGCACTGCCGGACTGACCGCCGGATTGTGTGTGCAGGCGTTGCTGCAACATAGCGTGACGCCACAGAGTGGCGTTGTACTGGTCACCGGCGCAACTGGCGGGGTGGGGAGCCTGGCGGTGCGCTTGTTGGCGCAGCTTGGTTACCGCGTCGTCGCCGTGACTGGCAAGTCCCACCATCATGCTCTGCTGAAGCAATGGGGCGCCGGCGAAGTCTGGGGTCGCGAGGCGCTCGCCCCGGCATCGCAGAAGCCGTTGCTTAATCCGCGCTTCGCCGGCGTGATCGATAGCGTCGGCGGCGCGACACTCGTCAGCGCCCTCAAACAAATGAGAAACAATGGTTGCGTCGCGGCATGCGGACTCGCCGGGGGTGCGGAGCTTTCGCTGACTGTATTTCCCTTCATCCTTCGCGGTGTGACGCTCGCAGGTATCGATTCCGCCTGGTGCGATTACGGCCGTCGCGAGCAAATCTGGGGGCATCTGGCTAGCGATTGGAAGCCAGACAATCTCGCTGCCGACGTCGCCGAGGTGGATCTCGCCGGCGTGCTCAGCTACGTCCCGAAAATCCTCCGAGGCGAAGTCACGGGACGCGTCATCGTGCGACCGTCGTAGTTTCCTCGGGGAGGGAATTTCGCCACCCAGATCTTTCGCAGGGACTTGCGCGGGATGTTAGAATACAAGCCTCTCGCGCTAGCGCAAACACTCCCACCTCCCCAATAACAGGAATTCATCCCCATGCTTCGTCGTTCGCTCGCTTTGTCGTTGTTCATCCTTGGCGCTGCTGGTTCGCTGTGGGCGTATGTCCAAGAATACAAATCCGGCATCATCTGGCCGGAACCGGCGCTGGTCACGATCGGTGACCAGGGCGTCCCGTCAGATGCCATCGTGCTGTTCGATGGCAAAGACATGTCGGCCTTCAACGGGGGCGACAAGTGGGAGATCAAGGATGGCTACGCGACCATTCGGGGCGGTGGCGTGACCACCAAACAAGCGTTTGGCGACATCCAAATGCACGTCGAGTTCGCTTCGCCGGACGAAGTCAAAGGCGATGGCCAAGGACGCGGCAACAGCGGTATCTATCTGATGGGTCGCTATGAATTACAAGTGCTCGATTCGTACGAAAACAAGACTTACTTCGATGGCCAGTGCGGTTCGGTCTATAAGCAACAACCACCGACCGTCAATGTCTGCAAGAAGCCAGGCGAGTGGCAGTCCTACGATATTATCTTCACCGCGCCCAAGTTTGACGAAGAAGGCAAAGTCACTCAGCCTGCTTACATCACCGTGCTACACAACGGCGTGCTAATTCACAACCACTACGCCTTGGAAGGCTCGACCAGCTACACCGAACCCGCCAGCTACAGCAAGCATCCCGACAAACTGCCGATTCATATCCAAGACCACGGCAACCCCGTGAGATATCGCAACATCTGGGTCCGCGAGAACATCGCGCCGCTGGTGGGGCAGAAGCCGGAAGTGAAAGAGGAGAAGAAGGAAGAGGTCAAAGAGGAAGTGAAGAAGGACGCGGAAGCGAAGTAGGCAAGTCATCTCGCGTTATTTCCCCAATGAACACCAGTTAGTCCGACATCAGTTTTCGGATGCTTTCCTTTGGCGCGTGGGTCGATCATGGAATCGGAATCGATGCGATTGCCCGCCAATGTACCCGCTCAGCTACCTCGTCGTTCGCGGTGGTTGAAGCGGATCCTAGGGCTAGTGGCGATCCTTTCGACTGTCCTAGTTTGTGTCCTGTTATTGACCTACTGGGTGTTCCTGTCGCATGGTCGCAAGCAATTGCAAGTGCAGTTCGACGCGATTCGCGCCGCAGCGTCACCGTTGACAACGACGGATCTGAACGCGCTCCATGCTCAGGACGTCACCAAGGACGCTGAGTCAACGCAAAAGTGGTTGGCGGCCTTGCGCCCGTTTGAAGAAAAACAGGCGATTCCCACGACTGTGGAACTTATCGAGGATCCGGACCAAATGAACCGTCAACTCGACTTGTTTCGAGAACGACACCGCGATCTTGAACTTGTGGCTTCGAACACGGCACGTGTGTCCTTCCCGCGTGAGCTTGGTTACGGAATCATTCTCATGCTTCCAGAAGCGGATATGGTGAAAAATGCGCTGACTTCGCTGAGGGCCGAATACGAATTGCTCGCGCTCGGCGACGATTTCACGAGGAAACTCACGAACCTTCGGACACGTATTGCCGTCGCGGATACCTTGCGCAATGAACCGATACTCGTCTCGATGCAAATTCGCATCAACGAACATCAGAGGACATTGCAAGACATCCGGACACTTTTTTTGGAAACCCGCCTCAGCGAATCGCAATTGATCGAGTTACAGTCGCTGGTTCGCGGAATTGAAACACATTCGCAACTGGTGCCTGCCATGCATGGCGAGCGTGTGATACTCATTCATTCCTTTCGCTATCAAAGTCAGTTGATCGCCTCCAATTTCGATCCGGCAGGCTTTCCGAAACAAACCACTGATAACGTGAATGATTCGCCTCGCCCCGAAGACTGCGCTAAGACTCTGGAGTTTATGTCGGCCCTCATTGCCGCCGCACAATTGTCCTCGCAGGAAATCCTGCCTGAGACCGATCGCGTGTTTCAAGAGTTGCAAGCACTTGCTAACACGAAGGACAAGTTAACGAAGTGGCGATTTGTCATCACGATCCACATGGTTCCTCCAGTACGAGGTATCCTGGTAACCGATCTTCAAGTTCAAGCGTTGCGCGATCTTATCGACCTGGGCATTGCCGCGCGCAGATACGCCGCTGCCAAGGATCGACTACCGCAAACAGAAGCAGATTTGGTGCCGATGTTCCTTCCACGTTGGCCCAACGATCCGTTCAGCGGCCAACCCATGGAGGCGTCGGTCGATCGCCAAAGCTGGCGTGTTTACAGCATTGATGACGCCAGAACGATAGCAGCGAGACACGGGGCGGAAACAGAAGACAATTTCGAGCTTTCGATTGACGTTCGGATGCCAGCAGCGCAAGGAGAATGACCGATGAAGTACGACGAGGCGCTCGATGAGACTTCCGGGTTAGATTGAAAGGTTTGCAAATGATCCTTCGCATTACAACAGCCACAGCCAGTGGTCCGCATGCGCTAAGAATTTCGTTTAACGATGGTTCGACGAAAGAGGTGAATGTGCTTCCTCTGCTGGCCGGTCCAGTTTTCGAACCGTTGTTTGATCCTGACTACTTCGCGCTCGTCAAGCTCGATCCTGTTTGCGGCACCGTCGTTTGGCCCAACGGCGCGGACTTCGCGCCAGAGGCATTGGACGCTTTACCACCACTTTGCGTACCAGTTGCGCATGAGGTTTAAATTGTCAACGAAAGTTTTTGTCAGCGTCATCGCCTGTTTGGTATTGTTGTCGGGGCGGTGCATTCAGGCCGCACCGCCGCAACTGCGCGTGATGTCGTACAACATCCATCATGGCCAAGGGACGGATGGAAAGTTTGATTTGGAACGGATCGCCAAGATCATTGTCGATAGTCAGGCCGATGTGGTGGCGTTGCAGGAAGTCGATGTGAAGACAACGCGGGCCAGCGGCGTCGATCAAGCCGCCAGGCTCGGCGAGTTGACGAAGCTCACGCCGGCGTTCGGAGCGGCGATGCCGTTTTCAGGCGGAGAGTATGGGGGCGCGATCCTCTCGCGCTGGCCGGTCAAAATTCGCAAAGTGCATCAACTGCCGCAGGAGTCGGGTCGCGAGCCACGTATCGCCATCGAGTCGCTCATCACTCCCGACAATGGCCTGCCGGAGTTCGTGTTTGTCAGCACGCACTTCTGTCATCAAAGCGCAGCCACGCGCGCCAAGCAGGCCGCGAATCTCAACGAATTTTTGCCTGAGAAAGACGGCCCGCCCATCCTGCTCGCTGGCGACTTCAATGCCACATACCGTAGCGACGCCGTGAAAACGCTCCGTGCCTCGCGCTGGCAAGATACCGCCCAACATGCCAATGTGATCGACTACATCTTCTTCCGCACCAGTGATTCTTGGCGCGTGTTAGAAAGCAAAACCCTCGATGAACCCGTCGCTAGCGATCATTTGCCGATCCTCGCTGTGCTGGAATGGATGAAGTAACGCCGGTTCGTTTGAGGTTGGTTTTACAGGCTCGAGGATGCGAGAAGGTGACGAGGGGGGAGAAGGGACGAACCAGGAGTCAGGCGTTTCAATCGCCGCTAGCGGGGCAAATGCGACCGAATGCGAGTACCTACACCAACTATTCTCACTATTCCGTCCCTTTCGCGACAATTGCTTTGACGCCGCGCACCACAAGCAACTCTAATGGCGCATGAGCAAATGCTCTCTCTTCGGCCAGATCTCTTCACGGAACAGTTGGTATCACCATGCGACGACGTAACTTCTTGCATTACAGCGTCGGAACACTCGGCGCCGTGAGCGTCGGCAACTTGCTGGCCAGCGATCCGGTCGCCAGCCCGTCAACAGGCGATGTGCAGCAAGCGTTCTTCCCGATGCCGACATTTTCGATCACGCCGGTGGTGGGCGATGGTAAGTGGATCTGGAACACACCTCCGACCGATCAGACGGGCTACCTCGAACCGCGCAACTACGAACTTAGCATCGGCCTGGAGTTGCAAGGAACGTCCGCCGCGAGCGGCATTCGCGCCACCACGGTCACGCCGGTGCGCCAGCCTGAGCAAAAGGTGGACGACTTCAAAATCGAGACCCAAGGTTGCGAAGCGGCGCTGCGTCCGATCACCAACGAAGCGGCGCAACTCTTCATCGCCGCCCCCAGCATTGCCGCCGGGCAAGTGATTCGCGCGGTCGCCAAGTATCGACTGCAGATCAGCAAGGCGTTCCACAACTATCAGCGGGACCAATTCCCGGCCATACAAACGTTGCCCAAAGGATTCAGCAAATCCCATCTCAGCGATGGCCCCGGTATTCAGGTTCGCGATAAAGCAGTCCAAGACTTGGCGAAGACGCTGATCCAATCCGATACGCATCCCTGGGAACAGGCGAAGAGCTTTCACGCATGGGTCTGGGAAAACATCGCCGCTAAGCCCGGCGCATTTACCAATGTGCTGGTCGCGTTGCGCGACAAGGTTGGCGATTGCGAAGAGCGGGCCGCCGTGTTCGTGGCGCTCTGTCGCGCGGCCGGCATTCCGGCGCGCTTGGTTTGGGTTCCCAATCACAATTGGGCTGAGTTCTGGCTGCATGATGAAAAAGGAGTGGGACATTGGATTCCCGCGCACACCTCGTGCTACGCCTGGTTTGGTTGGACCGGAGCGCACGAACTGGTGCTGCAAAAAGGGGATAACCTCAAGGTGCCGGAAGAACGCAAAGGCCAGCGCCTCTTGGCGGACTGGATGCAATGGCAGGGTGGTCGCCCACGCGTGCGCTACGTTGCCGAACTCAACCCTATCGCCAGCGAGACAGAATCCGACGCCGGTCCCGGCGCACGCAGCAAAGACGCCAAAGGGGAATGGGTGCTGCTCAACAAGCACGCGGATGACAAGTTCATGCGCAAGGGGTAATGCAGTTCATGCATGACTGACGTCACCGACGCTGTACTTCCACCGCGTCGTTTGCAAAACCTTCGCTGATGGAATGCTGAGGGGATGGATTGCTAGTTGCGACTCGGATTCATTCACGAGCGTTCCCTCCAGTTCGCTTCGCGCCGCCACATTCTCCAAATGTTTTCGCGCATATCGTGAGCCAAGTGCACCAAGCGATGTTCCATGCCGGCAGGCAATATCAAACACCAATCGCGACGGGCTCAACAACGCTTCCACGCTCGCCGACCAATGACTGCTCCCTGCTTTGCCGACCAAAAAGATCACATCGCGGCCATCCGGCAAGCGCTCGACGCTGATATCTTGTAGCGCAGGGCTCGGCGGCCAATCATCGCTTGCGCTACCTTCGATCGATTGCCATACCACGGTTGCTTGCGCGCCATCCAGATACTCGATACGATGCGCCCAGCGATCGCCAGCGCGATGGAACACCACTCGCAGTCCCCGTCCGGCTTCGTCGACGGCGGCAAGCGCCTTCTCTTCGCTGGCCATCGTTAGTCCTTGTCGCCTTCGCCGTGGCCTGCGCGCCAACGCAAGTACGATTCCATGAACGGCGTGATATCGCCATCGAGGACGGGCTGAAACTGCGTCACTTTATGCTCGGTTCGTTCGTCTTTCACGCGCTGATCGGGATGCTGGAAGTAGCTGCGAATCTGCGAACCAAAGCCGACTTTGGCCCGCTCCTTATACTTCTGCAACTGCGCCATTTCCCGCTTCTCTTCTTCCGCCCTCACCAACTTCGAGAGCAGCATCTTCCGCGCGAATGCGCGATTCTTGTGCTGGCTCCGTTCATCCTGGCATTGCACCACGGTGTTAGTCGGAGTGTGCGTGAGGCGAATCGCGCTCGACGTCTTGTTCACGTGCTGCCCACCTGCGCCGCTAGCGCGAAATACATCCTCGCGCACATCTTTGTCCCAATCGATTTGGATATCAACATTGTCTTCCACCTCAGGCGACACATCGACGGAGGCGAAGCTCGTCTGCCGCTTCCCTTCCGCATTGAATGGGCTGATACGCACCAAGCGATGCGTCCCTGTTTCGCCTTTGAGATAGCCGTAGGCGTACGAACCTCGAATGACAATCGTCGCGCTTTGAATACCGGCCACATCATCCGGTTGGCGATCGACCAACTCGATCGTCATGTCGTTTTTCTGTGCCCAGAGCGTGTACATCCGCACCAACATATCCGCCCAATCGTTGGCGTCGGTGCCGCCATCGCGAGCGTTGATCGTGATGATCGCGCCGCAAGTATCGTTGGCGCCCGAGAGGAGCGCTTTGGTCTCCAAATCGTCGAGATTGGCTTCCAGCTTGGTTAGCTCCGTTTCCACTTCGCCAACAAAGCCCGGCTCTTCCTCCGCCATTTCGATCAGGCCGCGCAGTTGCTCTTCGCCCGCAATCGCTTCTTGCAATGGGACCGCGATCGAACGCAAACCTTTGAGTTCCGCGACTGTCTGCTGCGCCGCTTCCTGCCGATCCCAAAAACCAGGCGCACCCATCCGGGCTTCAATTTCCGCTATGGTCGCTTGCTTGTTGTCGTAGTCAAAGAGACCCTCGTAGTTGGAGGATACGAGTAGCAATCGCTTTCGCGCGGTCGTAGAGCAAGCCTTCCATGCGACAATCTCAAATGCAAGCGGAATGAAATAAAATCAACTCCAGAGACCCGAATTATACGTCGCGGAGCGCTGGCGAGCGAGGGGGAATGGCGCTGCTCAGCGTGCCAGCCAGACCGGCGAATAGACGAAATGGCTGCTTCCCGGCGTGGCCGAGGGAATGCTTCCTTTGGCTACGATATTGCAAGGCTGGATGATCACCTTCTTGCTTGACATGCTCCCGGTCAGCTTCACGTGCAGCACGCGCACGCCTGCGAACTGCACCACCGTGAATTCCGCATTATTGCCGGGTCCGGTCACCTGACGAAAGATCGGGATGATGCGCGGCTTGCCAACAATTGCCGTCAGCTCGTCTTTCACACCAGCGCTAATGCCAGTATCGCCATTGAGGGCCAATTCGCCGCTCGCATCGAATTCCAGTTTGCTGTCGGGAAAGTGCGCCATGTCTTCGGCGCTGATGCCGTCCGTGATTTGTCGCGCGATATCGGCGGTGCTATTGTTGTTGCCGCCGATATCGACCGTGCCACGATTGCCAGGCGAGCCAGTTCCCAGCGGATACAAATTCACCTCGCGAATGCCATCGCTTCCTGGCTTCACCGTTTTGGTATCGGTATCGTAACGATAGTTATCGTCGCCGACGCCAAACTCCACTAACTCGTTCCAAGTCTCTTCGTCCAAGGCGAAAGGGAGGAGCAGCAAGTTGGTGCCATCGGCAGGCGGCTTAAAGCCCGCCACACTATTGATCAACACCGCAGTGGCTTGCGCGCGGACCGCGCGCTTGTCGATGCCGAGCACTCTAGCGAAGAACAGCGGTACTTCGCCATTCTGTTCGGTGTCGCGCCGCACGCTGACTTGCACGGCATTAGGCGTGCCAACGTTGATCGATTGAAACGGCGAGTTGGGATCGGTGGGATTGGGTATGAAGCCCAGTTGCACATCGCTCTCGCCGAGTAGCGGGGTACTTTTGAGTACGGGGTTGAGCGCGGCGTACTGCGCAGCGATGGTTTCGACCTGATCAGTCAACTGTGCATAGTCGACAGAGCGCTTCGGCCCCGCTGGATCGACCAATTCCCAAGCGCTCGCGATCGCGGCGGCATCGGCCGAACGTTGCAACTGATCGCGCGTGACCAACAAGTAGCCGATGTCGACGGCCAACGCCACCATCGCCACCAACGCAATCATTAAGAATGCGGTCAAGACAGCTATATTACCGCGACGTACTAGACGTAGTCCTACCTGCCGATGACTCCGACACATGATTGCGCCCCGAATCGAGGCGTCCTGCCTGGGGATAGAAAAAAGGCGGCTGGGGGAAAGCCGGACGTTTTGCGGAGTGCATGGGGTCTCGCAGCCCGTCTCGACTTTCCCCAGCCACAAGGAAATGCTCGTGGCGATTAATTGGCCAACGTGTGAACCACGCGCGGCTCGTCATCAATAAACACTTGCCCATCGGCCAACGTGTAGCGGACGCGTTTTAACGTCAACGATGTGACCCGATTGGACGCATAGCCCACACCGGAGTTCTCCACCGACACCCCCGGCGAATAGGCATTCAAACTCGTGAGCGAACTCCCATAAGACGCGTTCAGGCCGCTGCCAAACGTGCCCCAGGTAATCGATTGCCCGTTCTGAATCGAAAACGTGACGGCATAATTCTCCAACTTCATTCGCGTGGTCCAGGCAATCGTCTCGCCTGCCGTCGCCAACTTCGCATTGTTCGCCGTATCGCGGCGACTCAGGTTGTAATCGCCTGACCAGGTCTGCAAATGAACGCCGCCGGTGGCGTAACTGGGAACGGTTTTGTGATTGAATTCGATCGTCGCATACAGATTGTCCAAATGGCAGCGCGGCGAAATCGCGCATGTGATTTGCGGCGCGACATTCCCGGCATCGGGCTGGGCGATTACCAATTCCCAATCCTCCTCCACCTGGATCACCTGCGGATCAACGGCCCAGGCGGGACTGACCCCCAAGGCGACAAAAACTAGCGCGCACCAACGTACGCCTGATATACCATAGGAAAACATCGTTACCTCACATCAGCGGCCGCCAAGCCGCTGTCGAAACCATCAGCACTCTGCCACAAGCTTTCTCAAAGGCCGTGAGGTGAGTAGAAGCGTTTCCTACTCAATCGAAACCGTATGTCGAAAACGGACATCGGTCAAATTGCTATTTAAAAAATGGGTGTTATGTGCGAGATTTTGCGGTAACCAGACGTAGACTCGGCGCTACAATCCCGTTGAGCCTCTACCAGCGAGCTCAGGCATCGGTTCTTGGCAAAACCGCCTTTAGTAAAGTCTTGCAGTTAGAGTGGTTACGGCTGTCGATTGTTGAATTCCCCTGGCTGAGACCGGCAAAATGCCAAGTTTTTGGCCAATTGTCCGAACCCCACAAAAACCGTCCATGTCTTCGGCAACGAGTTTTTTGCGATCAACTCACCACCGTCTTCGCAGCGCGCTTCGCGGCGATCCTGTCAAACCGACCGTTGATCTTGCCCCGCTTGCCACACTGGATATAATATTCCAACATCCGTTTCAAACGCTTGTTTAATCAAATCCTCACGCGACCTGTCAGGAACTGTTTCTATGTCCGCTTCGGACAGTCTTGCTCCTCCGCCCCGCTCCGAATCGATGCCGGTAAGGATTGTGCGCACCCTCCTTCCCCTGGTCATCATTGGCCTGGGTGTTTTTGGCGCGATCGCAATCTATGGGTTTCGCGAAGCACCTCAGCCCAAGGAGATCGTCGAATTGCCACCGTTGGTGAAGACAATTCCTTTGGCAGCACATACTAGTGGACTTACCATCGAAATCGATGGCCTTGTCGTGCCCCATCGTGAAGTACTGATCTCTGCTGAGATTCCCGGCCGCATCATTTCCAAAGAGAGCATCGTCAAGCCGGGCAACTTCGTTACGCAAGGTCAAAGACTACTGGCCATTGACCCGCGCGACTACGAACTCGATAAGGAACGCTTGGGCAAGGAATATCGTCAGGCGGAAACCATCATCGACGAGATGGAGGTTGAGTTGACCACCGCGCAGGAAATGCAGGCTCTCGCTAACGAAGACTTGAAACTGCAAGAACGCGAAGTCGAGCGACTCCAAAAGCTCTTCAAAGTTGTCAGCGAATCGGAGGTCGATCAAGCTAAGCGGGCGTTGGTCGCCTCTAAGAACACGGAAGCGCAATTTCGCAACCAGGTTCGCATGATCCAAACCAAGCGAACGCGTCTCGAAACGGCCAAGGAATTGATCACCTCGCAGCTCGAAAAGGCGGAGCGGGATCTGGCCCGCACCAGCATCGAGGCTCCCATCGATGGCGTGATTATCGAAGAGATGGTCGAGCAAGACTCCTTCGTGCAGAAGGGGGCTTCGCTCGTCACCATTGAGGATACCTCTGCGGTCGAAGTTCGTTGCCAATTGCGCATGGAAGAACTCTATTGGCTGTGGCGACAGCAGGCTTCCGCGCCGGGTGCCGATGAAGCAAGCGGAATGAAACGCGACTATCAGATTCCCAAAACGCCCGCGACAATCATCTACCAGGTCGGTCGGGAACGCTTTGCCTGGCAAGGTGTGTTGTCGCGTTTCGATGGTATCGGACTGGATGAGAAAACTCGCACGATGCCTTGTCGCGTTTTGGTTGCCAATCCGCGCGATGTGACCTGTCTTGACGGCCGCAGTGATACCGCCGGACCGCCTGCGCTGGTGCGTGGCATGTATGTGACGGTCAAACTACACGCCCAGCCGCGTAGCACATTGTGGAGCGTACCAGAACTCGCCTTGCGTCCCGGGAGCAATCTGGATGTCGATCACCGCAATTCTCCCAACGCGATTTGGGTCGTGCGCGCTGGCAAGAACGAGGGGGAGCAGTTGCTCCATATTGTGCCGGTGGAAGTCGCTGGCCTGGCGGACAACAACGTCGTCCTGCATGACGCGGAAGATGTGTTGCGCGCCGAGGATCAGGTCGTCGTCACGCCGCTCGCCGAGGCGCGACAAGATTTGCCGGTCCGTTTCGAGGACGCCAAACCTGCGGAGGCAAGTCCAGCGGAAGCGACGCCGATGGAATCCGCTGACCCCATCTCCACCCAACCAGCACCCAAGTCCGAAGGCTAAAGCAGCGCGCCGTTCGCATCCGGCTTCTCATTCCTTGCACCATTTCTCGCGGACTATATGCGTAAACTGATCGAATGGGCTTGCCGCAACGCACCAGCGGTGAACACGCTCATGGCGGCCACGCTTATCATGGGCGCTTATTACCTCGTGACGATGCGCCGCGAGGTCTTTCCCGAGTTTCAACTCGAGATCCTGCTCGTCACGGTTCCCTACCCTGGCGCGACGCCTGCCGAGGTCGAAGAAGGTATCTGCCAAAAAATTGAGGAAGCCGTCCGTTCGATCGAAGGGATCAAAAAGCAAACATCCGTGGCGCAAGAAGGCTCCGGCTTTCTGGTCATCGAGTTGAGTCCCAGCGTCCGAGATGTCGCGAAAGTGCTCAGCGAGGTACGCAGTGAGATCGATCGCATCCCCTCGTTTCCTGAAAACGCCGAGGACCCGCAGGTGCAGCAAATCGTGTTGCGCCAGCCTTCGATTTATCTCGGTATTGTCGCTCCCGAAGGCGAAGCGCATACCGACGCCGACGAGTTGAAACTCCGCGAAACGGTGGAAAAGGTTCGCGACGAACTTTTGCAACTCCCCTCCGTTTCACAGGCGAACATTCTGGGAGCTAAAGAGTTTCAGATCGATGTCGAGATCTCCGAAGCCAAACTCCGCGAATACGGCCTGACACTCAAATCGGTCGCCGACACCATTCGTCGCCAGAACCTGGAACTTCCAGGCGGCACGATGAAGACCGACGCGCAAGAAGTGCTGCTGCGCGGCAAAGATAAGCAAGTCTTAGGCGAAGGGATCGGGAAGATTCCGCTCGTGACGAAGTCCGATGGCGTGGTTATTACCGTCGCTGATTTGGCGGAAGTCCGCGACGAATTTGAAGACACCACTTCCATCAGCCGCATCAACGGCCGGCCCGGCTGGGTCATCTCCGTCGATCGCACCGCCACCGAGGACTTGCTCCAACTCGTCGCCGAGGTCAAGAAATACGCCGAGGCCAAAAAACTGCCAGGCTATGAAATCGTCACGTGGGCCGATCGCTCGATCGAAGTGCAGGATCGTATCGACATGCTCATCAGTAACGGCGTGCAAGGTCTGGTGCTGGTCTTTCTCTGTCTGGCGGTGTTCTTAGATTTGCGTTTGGCATTTTGGGTCGCGATGGGTATTCCCGTTTCGCTCTGCGGCGCAGGCATTGCGCTCTACTTCGGCGGCCAGACGATGAACATGCTCTCGATGTTCGCCTTCTTGATGGCGCTGGGTATTGTGGTGGATGACGCGATTGTGATCGGCGAGAATATCTATCGGCATCGGCAAATGGGCAAATCGCCGCGCGAGGCGGCCATTGATGGCGCGGCGGAAGTGATTCCCTCGGTACTCGGCGCGGTCGGCACGACCATTATCGCCTTCGCGCCGCTGATGTTCGTCTCCGGGGTGATGGGAAAATTCATCTTTATCATTCCGATCACCGTCATCGCGATGTTGTTGGTGTCGCTCGTCGAAGGGGCCTTCAGTCTGCCACTGCATCTCTCGCATCGCGATGGGATGTTCTTTTTCGTGATGCGGCAAGTACTCTATCCCGTGCGCTGGATGGGGAGCGTCTTCGCTTGGATCAACGGTTTTGCCGATTTCTGGTTGAACAAATTCATCGATCGCATTTACACACCGATTGTGACATGGGCCGTGTTCAATCCGGCGTTGACATTAAGCGTCGCCACCGCTGTCCTCCTCACTTCGTTTGGCGCGGTCGCGGCTGGCGTGGTGCCGGTGAATACTTTTCCCAAGCTCGATTCGCCTGCCATCTTCTTCAAAATCACCTATCCCGATGGCACACCGGCCAGTCTGACCGATGAAGCGACGCAACGCGCCGAAAAGGCGTTAATGGCACTCGACGCAGAATACAAAGCCGAACATGGCAAGTCGTTCTTGATCGCCACCCATCGCACCGTCGGCGCCGTTACCAACGTCGGCGCGCAAGGCCCGGAAGCGCGCGACAGCGGTAGTCACGTTGGCGCCGTCAGTGTGGAGCTTGTGGCGGCGGAAGATCGCTCGATTCGCAGCAACACATTGATCGAAAAATGGCGCACCGCCGCTGGCGAGTTTCCAGGTGCTGATCGCGTAAATATCGACGCCCTAAGTTTCGGCCCCGGCGGTTTGGCGATTGAGTTCAAATTGTTGGCCCCCGTGTCTGCGACTGCCGAACTTGACGAAGCGGTGGAAAAGTGTAAAGCCAAACTGAAAACCTACGCTGGCACGTATGATGTCAACGACGACTCGCGACCCGGCAAGTGGGAATTTCAACTGCAAATCAAAGAGCAGGCGAAAGCACTCGGCATTCCGCTGGCGGACCTCGCAGAAACGGTCCGTGGTTCGTACTACGGCGAGGAAGTGATGCGTCTGCAGCGCGGGCGGCACGAAGTCAAGCTGATGGTCCGCTATCCCCGCGAGGATCGCAAGTCGCTCGCCAACTTCGATGACATCCGCGTGCGCACAGCCGATGGCGCGGAACTGCCGATCACCGAATTGGCGGAAGTTACGATCGCTCGCGGCGCCTCGGAGATCAATCGACTGGATCAAATGCGCTCAATTTCGGTGGGCTCGAATCTCGACGAAGCGACGGGCAACGCGTCCGACATCGTCAAGGATTTGAAGGCGAATTTTCTACCGCAATTGCTGAAGGACCATCCAAATCTCCGCGTCCGTTGGGAAGGTCAGCAAGAACAGAACAACGAATCAATGGGGAGCCTCTTCGTCGGCTTCATCATCGCCATGATCGCCATGTATGTCTTACTGACGATCGAGTTCCATTCGTACCTGCAACCACTGATTGTGATGTCGGTTATTCCCTTTGGCGCGATCGGTGCCATTTGGGGTCATTGGTTGCTCGGCTTGGAACTGACACTGTTCAGCATGTTCGGTCTGGTGGCGCTGACTGGTGTGGTGGTGAATGATTCCATCGTGCTCATCGACTTCATCAACATGCGACTGGATGACGGGTTGCCGCTGCGCGAAGCTTTGATCGAGTCGGGACGACGGCGGTTCCGCGCGGTGATGCTCACCTCGCTCACCACGATTGCCGGCCTTGCACCCATGCTGTTGGAGACTTCCTTCCAGGCACAAGTGCTGATCCCGATGGCCGCGGCGCTGGTCTTTGGTTTGGCGACAACAACGGTGCTGGTTCTGGTCCAAACACCTTGCAGCTATTTGATGTACGACTGGTGGATTCGCAACGTGTTCTGGCGCATCTTGCCGGAGTATCGCGTCGACCACGACATCGACCACGCTCACGCTCACGCGGAACCGACCTCTGGCAAACCCGCGACCGTGGACATCGCCTAATCGATGTTCGCCGAGCGAATAGGGACGTTGCCGCGAACTAATCCAACACTTGCGGATTGACGACGTTTTCGGGCAGGCGACCCGTCAAGCGGGCCACTACTTGCTGGGCGACGCGCGAGCGCAGATTCTCCAGCGATTCCATTGAGACAAACGCGGCGTGCGGACTAACCAGCACGCGCGGATCGTTATACGGTGCTTGCGAAAGGTCAGGCGGTTCGGGATCTTGCACATCAAGTGCGGCACCTGCAAGTTGCCCCGCATCCAGCGCTTTCGCCAGCGCGGCATGATCGATCAAGCCACCTCGGGCCGTATTGATCAGATACGCCGTCGGCTTCATCTTCGCCAAGCGCGCGGCGTTCATCAGATGCCTCGTGTCCGGCGTGGCGGGGATATGCAACGAAACATAATCGCTGCGTTGCAATAACTCGTCGAGTTCGACAAATTCAACATCAGCCATCGGATCTTGGCGACTGCGACTATACGCCACGACCTTCAGCCCCAGGCCGAGTGCTTTGCTGGCGAGCTTGCGACCGATGTTGCCCAACCCGATGATGCCGAGCGTTTGCCCTTCCATTCGTCGTAGCGTCGGACCACTTTGCAATTGGTAGCGTCTGCTCTGTGTCTCGTGGTGATAAAAGGCAATCTTCCTGCCCAGCGACAATACCTGCGCCAGCGCATGTTCGGCGACTTCGATCAGGCAATAGTCTGGCACATTGGTGACGGGAATCTTCTGGCTAGTGCAGTACGCCACGTCGATATTATCCAGCCCAATCCCCAGTCGCGAAACGATTTGGCACCGCGGCGCGGCGGCAATCACCGCTTGGGGCACTTTCGCCCAGTTGGTCATGATGGCGTCGGCTGGCGGCGCGAGCGCGGCGAGCGAGTCGGCATCTTGCTTGTCGGCGACGATGAGTTCGGCGTCTATCTCCGCGAGAATGCGGCGCTCAATCTCGAGATCGGCCCAGGCGTAATCGGTGAGCAGGACTTGAAACGATGGCATGGCAGTGTCGGGGGTGAAGAGAGGACGGGAGAGACGACGATCGTGCCATCATACTAGTAAGCGCTGACGAGAAAAGATGGCAGGCTGAACGCCCACCCCTTACTCCGCCCAGAGCTTGGCGCCGTGGGCGATGAGCAACTCGGCGAACGGCTCGAGTTGACGCTCGACGGCGATCTTGAGCGCCGTATCTCCATCGCGGTCGACGATGCCTGTGTTGACGTTACGCTCCAGCAGCAAACGGGCGATGGCGAGATGCTCTCCCTGTTCTTGCGCCGAACCGTTGATAGCGGCATGGAGCGGCGTGCCGCAGGTACCCGCGCCAAGATTCAGATCGGCACCATGGTCCAAGAGCAGTCGGACGGCGTCCAAGTGTCCGCTTTGCGCCGCGCGATGCAGAGGCGTGGTGCCGCGCTGCATCGCCAGGTTGACGTCGGCTCCACGGGCGAGCAACGTCTTAAGCATTTCGGTATGGCCTCGCGCGGCGGCGAGTTGCAGCGCCGTACGTCCTTCGGCATCGAGCGCGTTGACCTCCGCGCCAGCCGCGAGCAACATTTGTAAGAGTTCGCCATTTCCATTGCTGGCCGCGGCCCGCAGCGCTGGCGAGACAATATGCGGGCCAGGCTGCGCGAGTAGCACGCGACTGGCGATAAGGTTGTTGTTTTCCACAGCAACATCGAGGGGCGTTCGACCATCCTGATTGACATGTTGCGCGTCTGCGCCATGCTCGAGCAGCAACCGCAGCACCGCTTCATCCCCTCGCGCGGATGCTAGTAGCAGCGGCGAATTCCCCAATTGATCGACAGCGTTTACTTTCGCCTGACGCTCAATCAGTAGTTCGATGACCTTCACGTGGCCGCGCTGCGCCGCCAGATGCAGCGGCGTTTGTCCCAGGCGATCCAATCCTTGTGGATCGGCGCCCCGCGCTAGCAGGAATTTCACCAGCGCCACATCTCCTCGCTGCGCGGCGGCATGAATCGGTAGCCATTGCCGTCGCGCGCCGGCGAGATTGATCTCCGCACCTTGGTTGCAAAGCAATTCGACCAACATCGGCTGGTCGTGATCGATGGCGATGAGGAGGGGCGTCTCGCCTCGCATATCATGCGCATTGGGATTCGCGCCCTGCGCGAGCAACGCCCTGGCGATCACCGCGCTATGGCTGGAGATCGCCGTGTGCAGCGGCGTTTGACGTTGAAAATCCAGTGCATCGACGCTCGCGTGCTGCTCGATCAAGAATAGGGCTTGGGCTTCTTGGCGTTGTCGCGCGGCAATATGCAACGGCGTAGCATGGGCCTTGTCGAGCGAGTTGATGTCGGCACCTAATTTAAGCAACCAACCGAGTTTCGCCGTGTTGCCTTCCGCCACCGCCTCGTGCAAGCCGGAGGTCGCGATGTGCGAAGCGCCCCACGTTAAGCCGGCCACAAGCATGAGTCCGGCACCGGATACCGACACCAGATATTTCCAGCGACCTCGCATCGCACGACTCCCAGGCGGAATACGTCGGCCAAACGCGCCCAAGATCGCGCATTTTCCGATTCGCTTTGCTGATTATGAATCGAGAGGGGGTATGGGGGAAGATCAAAAAATTGACCAGTTCGCCCCGGGTCAACTCGGCGGTCGCCCCGGCATTTCGTGACGTAGACTTCCAGAGTGGCATAATCCAAAAGTAGGCGATCAACGGGGGACAGCATGGCAGGGGGCAAACTGGGACGAGCGTGTGGGTTGCTGCTGATTGTGTTGGCCTCGCAATCAGCACCGGTGCGAGGTGCCGAGCCGCCGGCTGTGGAAGTGACGCTCAGCGAACTCAAGATCATTGGCCGCCCGCTACTGTGGAACCAAGATCGCATTCACCTGTTGGCTCGCGACGGTCGCTTATGGGACTTCACGCCCCAGGACGCGAAGGACTATCGGCAAACCAAGGAACCATTCCGCCCTTTGACCAAGAACGAAATGCGCGGCGAGTTGCTGCGCGAGTTCGGCAGCGGGTTTGAAGTCACTTCGACGGGCAACTACCT
>JBGSHH010000788.1:0-6387 GCA_041752355.1 Pirellulaceae bacterium
CGCGGTTTGCATTTTTCAAACTGCGATCGTTCAAAGTCGGCAGAATTAACTGGTGGGAGAATTGCGGATGGTTTGGCATCGAAGTTTCAGCTGTTTGATCCTCGCCTTGGCCGTCGCTACCACGACCTCGCCGGCGCTGGCGCAATTCAACAATATGGCGGCTGCGGTGCCGGGCGACGCCAATGTGCTGATGCTATTGAGCGTCGAGCGCATCTTGGCCAGTCCGATCGCCCAGCGCGAGAATTGGGCAGGCAAGTTCGACAAAGCTTACTCCGCCGGCTTGACCGAAATCCCCACCGACTCCGATCGCGTGTTGGTCGCTTCGCAAGTCGATCTCGAATACCTTAAGCCTGTCTGGGAAATGGCGGTTCTCGATCTCAATCGCACGCCATCGCTCCCTTACATTGCCAAGCAACTGCAAGGAACACCCGACAAGGTCGATGGCGTGGGCGCTGTAGCGCTTGCCAACGATACGTACATCCTGCAAATGACTCCCAATCGCCTGGCGACTTATTCGCCTGCCAATCGGCAAGTGGTTGGTCGCTGGCTCTCGTCGATCAAAGCGCGTCGCGCTGTCGGCTTGTCGCCTTACTTGACGAGCGCTCTAGAACGGGCCAGCAAAGGTGAGGCCGACATCGTGCAAGCGATGGATCTGGCTTATGCCGTGCCTGCCGACAAGATCCGCGAACGTTTGGAAGGTGCCGAAGTCCTGAAGATGGTGAAGATTGATATCGATCAACTCGCTTCGCTGCTCTCCGGCATTCAAGGCATTATGCTGTCCGTGCACATCGATTCCGACGTGCAAGGCACTTTGGAAATCGATTTCAACGAAGACGCCTCGATGCTTGCCAACATTGGCAAGCCTCTGCTCCTCGCCGCCTTGGAACATCGCGGTGCCGCGATCGACGACTTGAATAGCTGGGAAGCCAAAGTCAATGGTAAGCAACTGACGCTCAGCGGCGCGCTCACTCCGGCCGGCTTGCGCAAAGTCTTGAGCCTGGTCGAACAGCCTGCTCCCAATATCAAAGTCGCCGAAACCAAAGCCGATCCAAACACGCCAGCGCCGACGGAAGAGAGTCTGGTGGTGTTGGCATCGCAAAGCTACTTTAAGTCGATTGGCGCGATTCTCCGCGATTGCAACAGCGAGTTCCGCACCGCCGAAACCATCTCCAAGGGAGCGCTCTGGCTCGAACGTTTCGCCAGTCGCATCGATCGCTTGCCGATGGTCAATGTCGACCCTGACTTGATCAAGTACGGTCAGGCGACCGCGCAAACCCTGCGTGGCATGGCCGCTGGCATTCGCAGTTCGGATGCCGCCACCACCGCCAAGACCATGGCCATCTGGCAACAAGGGGAAGCCTACGCCAATGCCGGCTTCTCGCCTGGCTATTTTGGTTATGGCCGCTACGGCTGGGGCGAAGCCTACGTGCAATGGAACAATGTCCAAGGCGAACGGACGGCCGTCCGCGCCAGCCAACGCAATGAGCAAGCCCAAGTCGCGATCAAAGGCAAGGAAGTGATTGCCAACGCCACGCAGCAAGCTCGT
This sequence comes from Pirellulaceae bacterium, assembly GCA_041752355.1. Lineage (GTDB taxonomy): Bacteria > Planctomycetota > Planctomycetia > Pirellulales > Pirellulaceae > JAEZGD01. Next base: position 1,547 of record JBGSHH010000788.1, read on the forward strand.
GGCGCGATGGTCGAGAAGTACAAGGTCGAGTTTTAACGACTGCCCGCCACGTTCCCATCGCGACACCCATTTGGCGTGTCGTGCGGAAGGGGCGGTGACGTTATCCACCGGATTTAGCCCGCGGGCGAGAGGCCCGCGATTCTAATGTTGATGCCCGGCCATCATGGAGGCGCGGGCTTTGGCATCTTCAGCCAGTTGCACATAGCGCATGTCGCGGGTGGCGGCATAGGCGCGTTGATAGGTGACGCTGGCGGCGGTGAAATTGAACGGGTCGTTGGGCTCGAGCTGGATCGCGCGCTCGGCATGTTCCACCGCTTTGCGCGGCTCGTTCACTTTGCCATATAGCACTGCCAGCGTCAGATGCGCCAGCACATGCGTGCTCTCTTCGCCCAGCAATTCTTTGAGTTTGTCGATGGCGGGCTGATACTCGCCGGCATCCTTGAGCTTTTCGGCGGCGGCGTAAAGTTCGTCAACGGTCGGCATCGGTCTTCCTCGATTGGCAAGAATGCGGTAATCTCCTCGCCGCAAAACAAGGCGAGCGTGAGCCAGTAGCTACTCATAGCTTACCAAAACCTTGCTAGCGACCGGAATAGGGTGGTTCGCCAGAGGAGCTAAATCCCCCGACTTCACGCTAGCAACGCTGGCGAAGGATTACGAACCAGGGATTGGTGGAGAACCGCCTTGATTCGTTCGACGTGAGTGGACGATAAGGTTTCGGAATGTGGACGGATACCGCGAAAGCAGCAGCGAGATGACAACACAGGAAACCAACACCGTGGCCCAGATTCATCCGATGGCGGTTGTGCATCCCGAAGCGATCCTCGGACGCGATGTGAAAATCGGTCCGTTCTGCGTGGTGGATAAGGACGTTATCATTGGCGAAGGCTGCGAACTGGCCAGCCATGTGATGATCAAGTCCGGCACCGAACTCGGCACGTACAATATCATCTCCGAAGGGGCGGTGATTGGTGGCCGCCCTCAGCATTTGGGCGCGCATGAGCAAGTCGGCCGCGTGCAGATCGGCCATCACAATCAAATTCGCGAGCATGTCACCATTCACACTGGATTGACGCCGAGCAACGTTACCAAGATCGGCAACCAATGCTTGCTGATGGTGAATGTGCATGTCGCGCACGATTGCCATCTCGGCGATAGCGTCATCATTGCCAACAATGTGATGCTGGCGGGACACGTCTCGGTCGGCAACAAAGCCTATCTCTCGGGCGCGGTCGGCGTACATCAATTCTGCCGCATCGGTGCCTATGCCATGGTCGGTGGGCAATCGCACGTTTCGCAAGATATTCCGCCCTATGTCACCGTCGATGGAAAGTCGAATCTGATTGCCGGGCTCAACAAAGTGGGCCTGAAGCGCGCCGGCTTCAACGAAGCCGACATGAAACAACTCAAGGAAGCGTATCGCGTGATCTATCGCAGCGGTCTGCGTTGGGTCGATCTGCAAGCGACGCTGGCCGAGCGTTTCCCCACCGGGCCCGCCAAGGCGTTCGCGGAATTCTTCGCCAGCGGTAAGCGGGGCTTCGTGAGCGAGCGTCGCACGCCCCCCAGCGCAACGCTCAAACTCGTCACCTCCACCGACGAGGCTAAAGACACCGCGGACAGCTCGCGCAAGGTGGGGTAGACGTCCCGCCTGCCGTCTTAAGAATCATCGCAGGCAGATAGGCCCCGCGCACCGAGCGGGGACGGTTAGCGCGCTACATCGCGCGACACACTTGGATGGTCGCTCGACTCCGCGCAAGGATCGGGCGGTGTCCGTTTTAGAATAGTCGGCAAGCTGGAAGCCTACCCCACGTAGGACAGGGGCTTGTGAACTCGCCCGCTCGCCACGATGATTTGGGATTGTTCCGTCGATCCCAATCGCAGGTGAGATATGCCCGCTCAATCCACGCCGCTGGTCGGCATCATTATGGGGAGCAAGTCCGACTGGGATACGCTGCAACATGCGGCGCAAATCCTGGCGAAATTTGGCGTGCCCCATGAATGCCGCGTCGTCTCGGCGCACCGCACCCCCGAATTGATGAATGATTATGCCAAAACGGCCCAAGCGCGCGGCCTGCAGCTGATCATCGCCGGCGCTGGTGGCGCGGCCCATCTGCCTGGCATGGTAGCCTCGCAAACGCTGCTGCCCGTCCTGGGTGTGCCGGTGCAGAGTCGCGCTTTGTCGGGGCTCGATTCCTTGCTTTCGATCGTGCAAATGCCAGGGGGCGTGCCGGTCGGAACGCTGGCCATTGGCGAAGCGGGGGCGAAGAACGCGGCGCTCTTAGCGGTGCGCATGCTCGCCAACGGCGACGAGCAACTTCGGCAACAACTGCAAGACTTCCATACCCAGCAGACGCAAGACGTGATCGACGACAGCGAACTGAATTGACCTGCCTCGTAGGATGGGTCTTCGACCCATCAGATCCTCATGCCTGACTTCATTCCTCCCGGTTCCGCGCTTGGCGTGCTGGGCAGCGGCCAACTCGGTCGCATGTTCGCCATCGCCGCGCGCCGCTTAGGTTATCGCGTGCACGTGTTGTCGCCCGATAGCGACACGCCCACTGGCCAAGTGGCCGACGTCGAAATCAACGCCGCCTATGACGATCTCGATGCCATCGCGCGCTTCGCCCAAGGGGTGAAGGTGGTGACGTTTGAATTCGAGAACGTGCCAGCCGATACCACCGCCGCCTGCGAGCGCTTCGCACCGGTGCGACCCGGCGGCGAAGTACTACACGTCACGCAACATCGCTTGCGCGAAAAGACCTATCTTAAGAACGCAGGCGTGCCAGTCACGCCGTTTGCCGCGGTGCGTTCCCATGATGATCTTTCCGCCGCGCTCGATACGCTCGGCGCGCCGGCCGTGCTGAAGACGGCCGCTTGGGGTTACGATGGCAAAGGACAGCGTCTGATCAAGACGCGCGAAGAAGCGCCTGCGGCATGGCACGCGTTGCAAACTGACGAAGCGATTCTGGAAGCGTTCATTCCGTTCGAGTGCGAGATCAGCGTCGTCGGCGCGCGGGGACTCGATGGCAAGTTTGTCTATTATGGTCCGCTGCGCAATTCGCATCGCAATCACATCCTAGACGTTTCGATCGTGCCTGCTGGCATTGGCGAACAAACCGCCCGCGACGCGGTGGAGATCACGCGCACGGTGTTTGAAGCGCTCGACGTGGTGGGTGTGCTTTGCGTGGAGTTCTTTGTAACGACGCGCGGCGAGTTGCTGATTAACGAACTCGCGCCTCGGCCGCATAACTCGGGGCACGTCACGATCGATGCGCATGTGTCGTGTCAATTCGAGCAGCAAGTGCGGGCGGTCTGTGGTTTGCCTCTGGGCAGCGCCGAACAACTCCGCCCCGCCGCCATGGCGAATTTACTCGGCGATGTTTGGCAACCAGGACCGCCGCGCTGGGATGCGGCGCTGAGCCTCGACGAAGTAAAGCTCCATCTCTACGGCAAAGCGGAGCCTCGCCCAGGTCGCAAGATGGGGCATCTTACCGCGCTCGCCGCCACCGCCGCAGAAGCCTCCGCGCGTGTGACTTCCGCGCGGGAAGCGTTGCAAAAGTAGGCCCCGCGAGCCGAGCGGGGTCGGTTGACGCGCTGCAACGGCGACGCGGGTATGTCGCTCTATGCGTCTACGTCGCGCAAACATTCGGCATTCTTCGCCGGCGCATCAACAACGCCTGGTCAGGCTCGGCTCGCCTGACCTACTTGGTTTCCAAATGCGGCAATAACAGCGCGTCCCATTTGGCATAACCAGCGGGACTCAAGTGCAAACCATCTTTCGCGAACAACGCCGGATCGAGCTCGCCTTGGGCATTCTTCATCAGAGGCGCGATGTCGAGAAACACAAGACGCTCAGCATCTTTCGCACACTCGGCGGCGATGAGTTTGTTGGTGGCTTCGATGTTGGCGATGTTCTTAATACGCGCGATGCTCGGCTTCACGGCGACAAAAATGATCTTCGCTTTCGGCAACTTGTCGTGGACGACTTTCTCAAAGTCGCGAAAATCGCTGACGACTTGCTCGGGCTTCTTGCCCCCAGCCAGATCGTTATCGCCTGCATAGAGTACGACGATTTTCGGTTCGTACTTGAGCACGATGCGCGGCGCGAAATGGACACTATCGATCAACTGCGAGCCGCCAAAGCCACGATTGACCGCGTTGACTTGGGGGAAGCTCTCCTGCAACTTCCATAGCCGAATGCTGGAGCTGCCGACGAACACCACGTCAACCTTAGCGTCTGGCATCTTTTCGTCTTGCTTCTCAAACGCCGCTATCTCTTTCTCCCATTTCGCAAAGGGCGAAGGCGTGGTTTCTTGCGCGGACGCGAAGGAGGAGAGTAGCAGCAGGCATGTGAGCATGATGAATTTCATGGCGAAAACTCCCAGAATGTGTGGTTGTAGGGTGTGGAGAGAAAGTACTCATCACGCTCCGCGTGATGTTCAGTTCACTCACCATGCCACGGCTACGCGCTAAACTTGCTACGTCAATCGAAACCTGCGAGTAACCTTGTCACGGCGATATTCTGCGGCATCACGCGGAGCGTGATGAGTACAATGTGAACATCACGCTCCGCGTGATGTTCGGTTCGCTCACCATGCCACGGCTACGCGCTGAACTTTGCGTCAATCGGGACCTGTGAGTAGCCTCGTCACGGCGATATTCTGCGGCATAACGCGGAGCGTGATGAGTACAATGTGTTCATCACGCTCCGCGTGATGTTCGGTTCGCTTACCATGCCACGGCTACGCGCTAAACTTTGCTACGTCAATCGGGACCTGTGAGTAGCCTTATCATGGCGATCGTCCTGCGGCATCACGCGGAGCGTGATGAGTACAATGTGAACA
>JBGSHH010000789.1:0-4562 GCA_041752355.1 Pirellulaceae bacterium
GAACTCGGCGTCGCTATAGCCCGGTTGCAGCAGCGCATGCTCCGGCGCGTTGTACCCCATCAGGTAGAGATAGGTATGCGCCATGTCGGCCTGGAAGCCGAGACTCTCCGGCATGCCGACCGCTTCGAGCAAGTCGAGCATGTCTTTCCAAGAATGCATGCCGGCCCAACAGATTTCGCCTTCGGCAGCCAGACGCTCGCCACTGTCGGCGGCGATCTTGGCGGCTTCCTTGAAGGTCTCCGCGATCTGTTGCGTGTTGGCTTTGGGATTCTCTTTCCATTTCGCGATGCCGAACTCGGCGGAGTCGATGCGAATCACCCCATACTTCCGCACGCCATGCTCGTTGAACACCTTGGCGACACGGCAGGCCATCTTCACGGCGCTGAGAAACTTCTCGCGGGCGGCGGCGTCACCCATCGCGGAATCACCCACCGTGCCGGGCCATACCGGCGCGACCAGCGAACCGACGTTAAAGCCGTAGCCTGCGATCATATCGGCAATGCGGCGCAGTTCGTCATCGCTGGCGGTGGGGTCGGTGTGTGGCAGGAAGAGGAAGTAATCGATGCCATCGAACTTCTGCCCGTTGACCTCTGCGGCGGCCGTGAGCTGGAGCATTTTTTCGAGGCTAATCGGTGGCTCTTGGCCGGGATCGCTCCCCTTGCCAACAAGACCAGGCCACATGGCGTTATGCAGTTTCGGAGCAGTATGGCTCATGGTGGTTTCCTTTCAGGAGAGGACCATTTGATCGCGAGAATCGCCCATTGTGGCCGATGCCAGCGTGATGGTCAATTCGGGCGACGTGGGAGCGCGAACGTCTCGCCTGCTCCCCAAGCGACCTACGACTTTGTCGCGTAAGCCGGACAGAACGTCTGCAGTGGTTTGAAATAGGCATCAGGCTTGGCGATGATCGGACCGGCGACGCGGACGATCGGTTGTTCCGGACGCGCATCGCCCAGCCATTGCCCACCGTGCAACCGCATGTCGCTCGTGAGATAGCCGCGCACGCGCTCAATCGTCACAGTGGCCTCACCGCGCCACAGTAAAACCGGTCGCTCGGGCACGGCAAACACCACCAGCCGATCGCCCACGCCGACCAACCACGTTTGCGATTTGGAATACTCCGGCGCGGTGCAACCGGCCGGCCATTCGAAGCTGATATCACCATACACGAACTGCGGATCTTCACCAGGCGCAAGCACATCCAGCACGGCCCTCGCCACTTCCGGAGGAAACCGTTTCTCCGGCGCATCGGCCGGCAATCGCTGCGAAAGATAGGCGGCGGCTTGCTTGTTCAAGAGTTGACGCATCTTTTTGGCGTCTTGTCGCAAATAGATCGCCACATCGACCAGCATATCGTCAATCACCGCTTCATGCGGCGCGGTGCTGGCCGCCAACATCGCCAAGTCGTGCAAGTATTTCGACACAATCGCCGAGGTCGGATCGAGTGTCGGTTGCTCAAAGAAGAATGGTGGATTTGTGAGTAGTGCATCCAGCATCCGTTCGCGCTCCGCTTCCGCCAGATCGCTATAAAGTTTCACTTGCGGCAGTAGCTTGCGCAACTCACTCGGCTCGCGTTCTTTCACCGCGATGACGAAACTCGCCAGTGAGCGGATGGCATCGTCGGTTTGTTCTTGCAGGCTACGATCATCCGCGCGGCCCACGACATTCAGCTTCACTGCCAGGCGTTCTTCCACCTGCGCTCGCCACTTGACGACACGTTCGGCGGTTTGACCATGCACGAAAGCGTCCAAGAATCGCTCCAGGCGGCGCGCGATGGCGATTCTCTCTTCGACGGAAAGCAACACGCCTGCGCGATAGCGCTCGGGATCGGGACTGGCATGCGCGGCAATGCAGCGATAGAGATAAACGCGATCGTATTCGTGTCGCAGTTGCAGTGTGCCGACTTCCTTCATAGCATTGGAGAGGCTTTCGCGCGAGAGCGGAAAGCAATACACCAACTCCGCCAACTCCACGCCATAAAGCCAGTTGGGATCGCGGTAGCGAAAATCGCCACCGTACATGCCGGCCACTTCATAGCCAATCACGCGCACCATACTGTTGAGCATGTTGAGCGCTTGCCGCTGCAAAATCTGCGTGGCAAGTTGCTTGGCTCCCTCTTTGCCCCAGGCACCTAAGAACCACCAGGCGGCGAGCGTCACCAGGTTCGCCCCCATCGCGAAGCGCCCAATGTAATATGCCGTGTTCATGTACGGCCACAGCGGCTCGGCCGACTTGTACATGCCGTACGCTTTCACTCCCTGACGAATGTAGCCATACAAGCTGCTGAAGCTGTATTCCTTCACGTTCAAAGGCAATTGCTCGAGCAACACGAGAAACTGCAAGCAGGCCCGACTGGCAGCGCGAATGACCTGCGCCAGGCTCGTTTCCAGCAGCGGCTCTTCGACATCGGGTTGATAGATTTTCGCCACGCGGCGCACCAACGCTAGCGCATCGTCGCGCACCAGCTTCGCTTGAAACTCCCCTTGCAGGACATACTTATTGGCGAGGATGTCGTCGTAGACGCGCTTGGTCTCGGCCGCCAATAGTTCGTTAAGCAGACGATCCTTCTTGGCCAGTTCGGTCAATTCCGCATCGCTGGCGTGTGGCTGGGAGAGATCCAGCGGCTGCGGAAACTCCATCCACTCGTGAAACGTCGTCAGCTTGCCGGAGAGCGCTTGCTCGCGCGATTCGATTTGCTTCGCCTGTTGCAGCAGTTGGCTTTCGACAGCTTTACGCGTCGTCTCCCAGGCGACTGTTTGTTCTTCGATCGCGCGCTGGCGCTCGGCTAGTTGCTCGCGCTCCGCTTCCAGATCGAGTTCCGCTTGCGTTAACTGCCGATAGAACCACAGCGCGCCGGCCAGCGCCGCCGCACCGCCGATCCACAATCCCCATTGCCACGGCCCCAGTTCGTTCCGCGCCGCGATCGCGCACACCCACACACCGACCGCCCCCGCCATGACCAGCAGGGCAGGCAAGGCTTGCCAGCGATGAACGGAAGGTTGCGACATCACGAACTGGCATTCACAAACAAGATAGGCGGCACGTGGAAGTACTGGGAAAGCCGACGAATGTTCTCGACACTCGGGGCGCGTATGCATTCACGAGATCGCGATAATTGCCGCTGGCGGCGATGCGATTAAGCGTAGCGGTAGTCATTCACAACATCCTTTCCAGCGGTCTCGCGCGCATCCCGTGTGCGTTTCACAGAAGCCGCGAAGGGTTGCTCGGGAAATGATGTGCAGCGCGGGTCAGTGTACGTGTCAGCTCAATACTATTCGCATGGCGTGAATAGGTCAAAGATTGTCGTCGCGCTCGCCACCCCGTCAGAGCTATTCGTATCCCAAGACGGTTAATTCGGAAGGCTGGCAGCCAACCCCACTTGCTGCTCACACCAAATCGTCTTCCACTAGCTGCGCCCGTCGCGAGCGGCTGCGGCGATGAATGCGGAAGCGAGGTGCGGCGCCGTGGTCCCCTTCGCGGAAGAACCGACCGCCGAGCAAGCGGTAGAAGAACAAAATAATGAACGCCCCACCGGTGCCGACGAAAAAGCCCAAGGGGCTGATCGGCGTGATGCGGTTCCCTTCCACCAGAAACGAAACCAGGCCGCAGCCGATCACCGTGCCGGCAATCCCCATCGCGAGTGTGGCGACCGCACCGCCGGGATCGCGCCCTGGCATGATCCCTTTGGCCAGCAGGCCGACAATCGTGCCGAAGCCGACCCATACCAAAATGTCGTTCGCCCATTGCGCAAGTTGGCCAGAGAGTTCGGGAGACATGGCAATCACAGGCTAAAGACGACAACGGACGCGGATATGCCGAGCACACCCTACGTTGTATGTATCGGCCCGCGGACCCCTTCGCCTGCGGTTTGCACGCACGGAATCTTGCGAAAATTCGGCACAAGCGTCGCAGATTAACGCAATTTCTGCCGTGTACGCCGGCTGTAGTCCTCCAGCACCTGTTTTTCGCGCGCCGTGAGACTTTGCAATCCTTCGCGACCGACCTTCGCCAGCAATCGATCGGCTTCGGCGTCGAGATTGTCGTACGAAGGTTCAGGCTCAGGCGAATGCACCTTGAGCTTAGGTTTATTCGCCCAGCGTTTGAAACCCAGCAGCCAATCGGTCGGATCGAGCCACGCCAGATTCCAGCCAAACCACCAATAAGCAATCGCCAGCGCAGCGCCAGTGAGATGGACGTCGTGCGCGACGTGCGATGTGTTGGAGAATCCACCCCAAACGTCGCCACCGATAATGAGGATGCCAACCAGCCAAGCTGGCACAGGTATGACGAAGTACAGCAGCAACTGTTGTTTGGGGAAGCGACAAATGAACGACATGATCACCGCCGTGACGGCACCCGACGCGCCTAGCGCGCGTGGCCAATCATCGATGTTTTCGACGGGCACGAAGAGGAATTCGCGCAGTGCGAACACGAGATTTCCCAGCACAATCACCGCCAAGTATCCGCGCAGGTACTCACGCTTGCCGAGCACGCTTTCGACGCTGTAGCCGAAAAAGAACAGCCCCAGCATATTCGCGAAGATATGCCCCATGCCGCTGGTA
>JBGSHH010000790.1:0-2216 GCA_041752355.1 Pirellulaceae bacterium
CGCACCGGCTCTAGTGCAAATGTAGTGACAAAACACTAACTATATGCTGACCAAATGCGAGTGACGTGGTATAATTCTCCCAGCGACTGGGAGGCTCCCTTCGCTAGCGGCGAGGCGGAATGCTTCCCTGCACAACACGCCGCCGAAGCGGGCATCCAAAATCCCGTTTGCACCAACTCACGTGCCGCGGCGAGCCACAAGCTATTTCGCGTAACTACTTGCTGTGATGGGTCTTGCTGGACCTGTCGAGACTCCGCAACGTGCCGCGGTGACTTGTGCGGCACCTTGTCCGATCCACCCATTGGAGGCTGTACGCCGACTGGGTCCGTGTGCATGCCACTGGATTTGCGCGGCTCATCCTAGTAGTTTAGGAAAGGTATGATGCCGGTTCGCGCCCCCACCTCTCTCTTGCCTACCAGGATGAAAACCATGTCCGTTCGCCCAATGCTACTGATGCTGTTGTTTGTAGGTGGCAGTTGGCTGTGGTCCGATGTGGCCGCCGCCGACGGGATTTTTCCCGATAAGAATCTGGAGAAAGTCGTCCGGCAGTACGTCTTCGCGAAGAAGGACAATCAGGAGCCGCTGACGGACGACGACGTCAAAAACATCTCGACAATCTACGGCAAAAAGTCGGGCATCACCAACCTCGCTGGGCTGGAAAAGTGCGTGGCGTTGCAGTTGCTCGATTTGGAGGAGAACGAGGTCGCCGATCTGACGCCGATCAAGGATTTGAAACTGTTGCAGTCGCTGAATATGGCGAAAAACAAGCTGAATAATTTGGCTCCGCTGGCGGAACTAACCGCGCTGCAATACTTGCAACTGGACAACAATCAAATCGTGGATCTCGCGCCGCTGGCGAAAATGGAGAACATGATGGCGCTTTATCTGGCTAATAATCAGGTGAAGGATATAGCGCCGTTGAACGGTTTGGCGAAGTTGCATGCGCTCTACCTGGAAGGAAATGCCGGCGTAGACATCAAGCCTGTCGCGAATCTGAAGCGTTTGTCGTCGCTCGACTTGCAAGGAACAGGCATCAGCGACTTATCGCCATTGGCCGAACTCACGGAGCTCAGCTTCTTGATGCTGAGCAAGAACCAGATTACAGATCTGACCGTGCTAGTCGAAATGGCCAATAAAGACGCCGCAGGAATGAAACGTTTTAGCCCTTTCTGGCGGATTTACCTGGGGGGGAACCCGCTGAGCGACGCCGCCAAAACGGCGCAGGTAGAAGAGTTGAAGAAGCTGGGTGGCAAGCTGTTCTTGGATCAGTGAGCCGGACTCGCAACGGGCCGCATTCGCCGTGCTGGGGCTGGCCCTCCAGGCTGCTGCCAGCCAAGGACGAATTATGACGCGGCCGCGAAACTTTCGCTGTGCTTGGGGTTAAATCAGCAACCGCTATCGTCGAAGTACCGTCGTTGGGCGGGCGAATTCGCTAGAAAAACGCGCTCCCGGCGGCGTCTATCAGTAGGTCGAGGGATGTCAATCGATTCGGCGAAGATTGTTTATTAAATTGCCGCAAGGTTGCCAGCTTTTTCCAACACCTATCGGACGCAACTGGGTATTGTTAGTGAAGCGCGAGTCGGCGCATCATCAGGGCCAATCCGCCCGCGTTAACGCAGCGCTGCAATTTCGATTGCGGGTTGTGTTTTCAGGTCATCATTTTTTGTGAGAAGGAAGTCATGTCAAAACGTCGTGGGATGGAAAAGGGGTTTACGCTGGTGGAGTTGCTGGTCGTGATCGCGATTATCGGCGTGCTGGTCGCCTTGCTGTTGCCTGCCGTGCAAGCGGCACGTGAAGCGGCCCGCCGCATGTCGTGTTCCAACAACATGAAGAACGTCGTCCTCGCCACGCATAACTATGCGGACGCGAACAAGCAATTCCCGATCGGGACGCGTTCGGCGGCCGGTGCCTATGGCCAGTCGTGGACGATTGGCGTGTTACCGTACATTGAACAAGATGCGATTTACCAAACGTGGAATCATGCCGCTGGTTCGAACAACGCGCTCAATGCCGGTCTGGTTCATAACATCCAGCTTAGTATTTTTCGCTGCCCATCGAGTCCGCTGAAGAAGGTTCTCGATGTCGCTAGCCCTAGCTCCGCTACCCTGCCCGCTGGCGGGACTGCCTCGCCTCCGAAGATCATGCAAACCAGCTACGTGGGCATCGCTGGCACCACGAGCAGCTCGGAGTCCTCGAATGCCAACGGCTTCGGCGGC
>JBGSHH010000791.1:0-8640 GCA_041752355.1 Pirellulaceae bacterium
GACTTGCTTGGCGGCCAAGGCATCCAGCGCCCGGCAACGCTCGGCGGGATCTGCCTTTGGATCGTTCACCAGCGCCGTCATTTCCTTAATCGCTTGCGCATCATCGAACATGATTGCCAGCGCGCGCGCGTGTTCGCGCACGGTGGCCTCCTTGCTCTTAGCCAGCGTCGGATAAACCTCGCGCCAGCCCTCAGGCATCGGCACGCTCTTTCGTCCCTTCAAGCCTTCGCGCATGCCCGTCAGCAGGTCGCTTTGCACGGCCGCGTCGTCGATCTCGCGCAGCACTTGCACCAACGGTGCCAAGCCTGCGTCACTTTCTTCCGCCAGGCAAGCAGCCCCTGGCAAACTCAAAACGGCAACAACCAAGAGCAGACAACGCATGCGGAACTCAGGAGAAAGGGGCCTGGCGAAGGACAAGTTCGTTACTTCTCGGTGACTTCGGCTTCGGCGTCAGCACCGCCAGGCAGATAGATCACGGCGATACGATTGATGGGAATGATCTTCGACCTTTCGGAAACGGACTTAACCTCGATATAGTCTTCACCGTAAGCGACGACGGAATAAAGCTTGTCATGAGGTTGCGCCAGGTTGAGGTATTCTTCTTTGACCTTGCGATACTCAGCGCCGATGCGTTCAATTTCTGGTTGCGATTGGGCGGCATCTAACGCGAGCTTAAGTTTAAAGACTTTCGCCCCGGTAGCGTCATAGTTCGCATACAACGCATCGCGCTTTTTCCGTTCTGCCGCTGAGTAAATATAGAGGTCGTAGCTTTTCTGATCGTAGCTGATGATTCCTACTTCTCCCGCCGCGGCAATTCTCGCCGCCAGGGTATTCTTGCGATTGATCGGCTTCGCCGCATCTTCACCCCGAGTGACATGGGCACCGAGTAACGCAATAGCGACGACTAGGCCAAGCGTAAACTTAAACGTGTGCATAGCAGCGCGCCTGTACGGAGGTGAACGTCGCGGGGCCACACGCCAAAGCGACTTTCAAATTCTCCCCCAACTGGGCGTGCGATTCAAGCGCGGCTTTCGTAAAAACTATCCAATTGCTAAAATCACGTGGTCAGTGCCGCCCATGACTTAACGCGACTGGCTCGTTACGGATACCTGCCTGTGGACTTCCAAAAATTCATCGAATCGACCACGCTCAGTCCCTCGCAAATCACCCAGTACACTTCGCGGATTCTCGCGCTGACACTCGCTCAGTCCAAGAATCTGGACGCGCCGAATTTCACGGTGATTAGTCCGAACGATCTAGGATTGCTGTACAACGCCTACGACCAGTGTTTCTTCGACGGGCAACTGCGCGCGACGCTGGGTAAAACGCCACTTTCGTTTTCACTTTCCAAGCGCATGACCAGTGCCGGCGGCACAACGACGTGTCGCACGGTTCGTCAAACTGGCCAAAAGAGTTTTGAAATCCGCATCGCGACGTCGATTCTCTTCGGCTGCTTCCAGGACGATCATCGCCCTATCTCCGCCAGTGGTATAGTCTGTCGCGATCGTTTGGACGCGCTGCAACGCGTGATGGAACACGAACTATCGCACCTGGTCGAGATGTTGATCTGGAATGAGTCGAGCTGCGCGCAAGCCCGCTTCCACTCCATCACGCAGCGCTTCTTCGGGCATACGGACAACAAGCATCAACTCATCACGCCGCGCGAGAAGGCCTATGTGAACTTCGGCATTCGACCAGGTTTAAAGGTGCGCTTTCGGTTCGACGGGCAACAATTCAACGGCATCGTCAATCGGATCAACAAACGGGCGACCGTGCTAGTGGAAGACGCGCGCGGCACTCGCTATAGCAACGGCAAACATTACCTGAAGTATTACATTCCCGCCCGCGATTTGGAGATCGTTGAATAGCCCAGCGACAGCTCATTCTTCCCCATCCCCCAAGTGTTCGATACCGTCGGCCTTGGCGATAACCACCACGCCCCCCTCACTGATCGTGAAGCCGCGACTACGATCGAGTTCCAGGTCGTACCCGATCTCGACGCCGCTGGGAATCTTGACTCCCTTATCGATAATCGCGCGCCGCACCTTGGCGCGACGACCGATATCGACCCCTTCAAACAGGATGCTGTCTTCGATGTGGGCGTAGCTATTGACGCGCACACGCGGGCTGAGGATGCTGCGCTCGACCTGACCACCGGAGACGATACATCCCTGGCAGACAATGCTATCGACCGCCTTGCCTTGGCGATCCTCGTTGCCGCGACTGCCAAAGACGAACTTCGGCGGCGGCACGTTGGGTTGCCAGGTGCGGACCGGCCAATGATCGTCATACATATTGAGCAGCGGATCGATACTGATCAGATCCATGTTCGCTTCGTAGTAGGCATCGAGCGTGCCGACATCCCGCCAGTAGGCTTCGGTCTTGCGATTCTCATCGCGAAACGGAAAGCCAAAGACGCGGTGGGTATCGATGATCGAGGGAATGATGTTGCGACCAAAATCGTGCGCGCTATCTTGGCGCGTGGCGTCGCGGCAGAGTTGCTCGAACAAGAACCGCGCGGTGAAGATATAGATCCCCATCGACGCCAGGCAGCGGTCGGGGTCGCCGGGGATCGTCTTGGGATCGAGCTTTTTCTCCTCGAAGCCAATCACGCGGCTGTTGGTATCGACCTCCATCACGCCGAACTCGCGCGCTTCCTTCTTGCTAACCGGCAGTGCGCCGATGGTGAGATCGGCATTCATTTCCTTGTGGAAATTGAGCATCTCCAGGTAGTTCATTTTATAAACGTGATCGCCAGCCAAGATCACGACATACTCGGGACGCTCCTTTTCCAGCACGTAGATGTTCTGGTAGACCGCATCGGCCGTCCCTTGATACCATTGCTCGTAGATGCGCTGTTGCGGTGGTACGACATCGATGAACTCCCCCAACTCGCGGCAGAAAAAGTGTCGCCAGCCTAGATTGATATGTCGGTCGAGACTCATCGCTTTGTACTGCGTGAGGACCAGCATCTTACGCAAGCCAGAGTTGAGGCAATTGCTCAAGGCGAAATCGACAATGCGATAGAGTCCACCGAAGGGGACCGCCGGCTTCGCGCGATCGCGCGTGAGCGGCTCCAGCCGCGATCCTTTGCCACCTGCCAATACTACCGCCAGCGCGTTATTCATGGGATGTCCGTTTCTTTTAGCTCAAAGGAATCTGCGCCATCATCGTCCTATCTTATCGGTTACCGCTGTGGGGAAAATGCCTAGGACAAAGAACAGCCACCCAAGCCAGCACAAGTCGTCCAAAGCGTCGCGCCTCCGGCGGGTTGCAACGGTGGATGCGCCCCTAGCAGGCGTTGGCCTAGGTCACGCCCGTCGTAGCGGCCGCGATTTCTCTTTCAATCGCGGCCAACCGCCGAAGTCGAAGGATCGCAAAATCGCCACAGTCGCTACGGTGAACGGGTGGGCCCGAAGAATCTGCCGACTACGTCGAAGTTTCCGCGCAGTGCGACTAGCCAGATGGCGATGAATAATCTGCGGAGGCTAGCGAACTCGCGAATCGCCTCTGGGGATGAATCGGTCGGCGTCGTCGTGGGGATGTTCGCCGACCAAACGGCTCGTGGCGGAACGGCTTGGTCTGAAAAAACGCATTGGCAGCGGGAGCGTGCTTCCCCCGCTGAATGGAGTTCTGGGCTCCGCCGACGGCGTTTGAACATCGGCAACCAAGTCGTTCCGCTAGAGCGTTTTCCTGGCGCTTACCTCTTCGCCGACTTTCCCGCGTCAATCGATAAACAACGGCCGCATGTGTCGTTGGTAGATATTTTCCGTCACCTGCTTCGCGACAATCTCTTCGTTCGCTTGCAGCAGATCCGTATAGCGCGAACCGGCTTTGGCCGCGATCTTGAACGAGACGTGCAGCAACTGGCGGACGTGCGGATTGAACTGGGGATGACTGGGGATGTGCCGCAGCGCGCTGGCGAGTTGCGGCCCAGTCCAACCCTGGACCGTGGCGATACTCGGCAACTGGGCGCGATCGATATCGATGACGCTGGCATACGGCGCACATAGCTCGTCGACGTGCTCCAGCGAATACGCATAGATCTCCTTCGCCAAGGCGAGTCCATCGCCACCCGCTTCGGCCAGGCCATTCAGTTCTTCCAGCCAGGTGGTGCCGGCCGTTTTGATATGCAGCCCCGCGCCCGTCTGGGCGAGCGCGCGGCGAATGATCGGATAAAGACTGAACTTGTCGCTGCCGCTATGCACGCTCAGCTTCAGATTCTCCGGCAAACCATACTGCCGCACTGCATGCGCGATGACGGCCAGATCATCGTTGAATTCCTTGGCGAATTGCGCCAGATCGCCCACATAATCGACGCCCTTGTTGAAGCGGCCGGTGAACTTCGGCGCGATCGTCTGTAAACGGACCTGCTCATCGGCAAGCATCGCCAGAATGATCAATAGCTCCGGCGGAGTCTGGGGTTGGTCGGTTTCATCCATCGAGACTTCGGCAATGAAGTTACCCTCCCCTTTTACGGCCGCGATGTGCCGATAGATCTTCGCGGCATCCTGCACCGCCAGTAAATACTTGGCGGCGACGCGTTCCACTTCAGCTCGCGAAATGGCAAGCGGCGTGCTCACGTCGGCGATGTTCAACGTGCCAGAGAGTTCCGTATGCCGCTCGACAAAGGCTTGCACATCCGCAGGCTTCGCCGGCTGGCCAATCGAGTCGGCCACATCGATCGTAAAGAAATCCGAACAGCCCATGAACCGATCGACCGTGTCCAAGCGGATATGGTCGGCATCCACATGCCAGCCAGCATTCCAGCCGAGTTCCTGCACGGCCGCCACAGCGGCATCGAACACGCTCTGGGGCTCGGAGCCGATAAACGTGTGCTCGCGATTCGATTTGTTCCACACCGGCACCACCTGCACGCCATCCTGGGCGAGCATCTGAAACGCACGCAACTGGGCCTTCGCCTGATGCGCAAAGCGATCACCAACACCAAACGAGAATCTCTCCAAAACGAGCATCTTACGGACCTTCAACGGGAGTGAGAGAATGTTGCCACCAGGGGATCGCTAGTATAGCAAGCAATCGGCGCGCGGGCACTTCGCCACCGGCTTGGAAAGCGGGGCAAACCGACAAGGGGGAGTATTACTGCGCTCCGGGAGGTTCGCTATCATATAGGCCCCGGCCGGCGTTTACCTTTGCACACGAATTCTCCCTATGAAATCATTTCTGCTCACCTGGCTGGCCTGCTGCATTTTGAGTTTGCTGCCGACCGTGGTGGCTGCGGCACCCGTCGTACCTGGCTTGCATAGCAAACATCCGCTCGATCCGACGCAGACCGGCGACGTTCTGCTGAATGAAATGCGCTGTGCAGCCTGTCATAAAAGTGACGAAGCGCACGAGCAGCAGATGAAAGCGGCTCCCGATTTGTCGGATGTCGGTGCACGCGTGTCGCCGGAGTTCTTGCAGCGGATGATCGCTTCTCCCGCCGAAGCGCATCCCGGTTCGACCATGCCGGACTTATTGCATGCCCAGTCGCCGGAGCAACGCGCGCAGATTGCGGAGGCGATCTCACATTTCCTCATCGCCCAGTCGTCGCAGCCCTTTAAACGCGACGCTATCGCGGAACAGGATGTCACCGCTGGGCAGGAGTTGTTTCACACCGTAGGTTGCATCGCGTGCCATGCGCCGCGCGATGCTCGTGGCCAGGAAATAACATCCAAGGGCGTCGTGGATTTAACGCATCTGACCGCGAAGACCAGTCGTGCAGCGCTCGGTGAATTCTTGTTTCAACCGCTCCGCGTGCGACCGGCAGGCCGGATGCCTGACATGAAGCTGACGCGCGGCGAAGCGCAAGCGATCGCCAGCTATTTGCTTGGTCCAACGAAAGTGGAGACCGTTCCCTTTCAGCCGCAGAAAGCGCTCGTCACTAGCGGCAGAAAATACTATGAGCAGTTCAACTGTTCGGCCTGTCACAAACTCGCGGACATTCCGGCGGCAAAACCCGCTCAGGAATTCGCGAAGTTGGACCCGCAACAAGGCTGCCTGGATCGGAAGTCGGTCCGTAGCCCGCAATTCCGTTTCAGCGATGCCCAAATGCAAGCCTTGCGCGCGGCACTGGCCCCAAAGCGCGAGCCTGCGGATGAGCGCACGCAAGTCGCCGCCACGCTCACCACCTTCAATTGCATCGCGTGTCATACGCGCGGCGACTATGGCGGTGTGGCGGAGGAGCGCGACTTGCTGTTTCAAACCAGCGAGAAGAATCTCGGCGATGACGCGCGGATTCCCCCGCCTCTGACGCTAGTGGGCGCGAAGCTGCAAACGCTGTGGATGAAGAAAGTCCTTTTCGACGCCGAGAGCGTGCGGCCGTACATGTTCACGCGCATGCCACAATACGGCGAGGCCAACATCGGTCACCTGCCGGAAGTTTTCGCGCGGTTGGATAAAGTCGAAGAGGTCGAGCTCGCAATTCCCAATCCTGAAAACGCCAAAGATCGCGCGCGCGAAAAGGAATTGCGCGCGGCCGGTCGCGAATTGTTGGGCGACAAAGGACTCTACTGCATCGCTTGCCACAATTTCAACGGCAAGCTCTCGCCCAATCACAAAGGCATCGATTTGATGACCTCGTTCGAGCGACTCAAGCCGAGTTGGTTCTATCACTTCATGCGCGAACCGGTCGCTTATCGTCCGCGCATTCTCATGCCTGTCTCTTGGCCAGATGGGCAAGCGGTCCAACGCACCATTCTCGATGGCGACACCGACAGCCAAATCGAAGCCATTTGGTACTACCTCTCGCTCGGGACTTCGGCGGCGGATCCGCCTGGCATTCGGGGCGTCGAAACTCGCTTGGAAGTGACCGAAACCGCGCGCACCTATCGCGGGCGAAGCAACATCGCCGGCACGCGCGGCATCGCGGTCGGTTTTCCTGGCGGACTCAACTACGCCTTCAACGCCGAAACCGGCACACTGACAGGCATTTGGCGCGGTGACTTTGTACGCGTCGATCGGAGCGGCCAAGGCGCAGGCAGCTTTCATCCACTTACTCGCGCGGTCGCTTTGGCGCAAGATGTCGCTTTCCTCGATCTTGCGGACGAACAAACGCCGTGGCCCCTTCGCCCCCAGATGACGAAGGAACAGCCGGTCAATCCCGATCCGCTCTATCCCAAGAATCATGGCTATCAATTCAAAGGCTACTACTTCGATGCGGCGTTCGTGCCGACGTTGATGTACCGTAGCGGTGAGATCGAAATCGAAGATCGCAGCACAGCCAAAGGCGATGGCGAGAAAGCCGTGCTCGAGCGTACGCTCTCGTTCTCCGCGCCCAAGGCCCGTACTTTGTGGTTCCGCGCGCTGACAGGCAAGATCGATTCCGAATCTGATCAAGTATTCAAAGTCGCGAATCTACGGCTCAGCATTCCCAAAACGCCGACGCTACTCCGCCCGTTGGAAGTCGCCGACGAAGGCCAGGAGTTGCTGCTCAAACTTGAAATCCCCTCTGGCAAGTCCAAGGTGACGATGACCTATGATTTACTTCCATAGCCACTACTGCTGCCGGCTCATAATGTTGGCGGTGCTGGTGATTCTTCCCACGATGGTGCAGGCTGAAGAAGTCGGCGATCGTTGGGGAACGGCGGAGCGCGAGCGCGAGTACTATCCGATCGTCAACATTCCGATCCCGCCCGACCTCGTGATCGAGGCGGGTGCATTCGTTGTGTTGCCGGACAAGCGTGTGGCGGTGGGGACGCGCCATGGCGAAATCTATATCTTAAGCGACGTTGACGCGCGGAAGCCCAATCCCCAGTACCATCGGTTTGCTACCGGCTTGGATGAGATCTTCGGACTGGCCTACAAAGACAACGCGTTCTACGTCACGCAGAGTTGCGAACTGACGCGCGTGACCGACACCAATCAGGATGGCCTGGCCGATCGCTTTGAAACCATCTCCGACACATGGGGCTATGCCAACTATCACGAGTACGCCTTCGGCTCCAAGTTCGATCCGCAAGGCAATCTCTATGTGGCGCTCGGACTATCGTATTCGTACGAATCGCACGCGCTGCTACGCGGCTTCGCGCTGCAGGTTACGCCTGAGGGGAAAACGATTCCCATCGCCAGTGGCTTGCGCAGTCCCGCCGGTATCGGACCCAACGAGCATGGCGCGCTCTTTGTCATCGAAAGCCAGGGACCGTGGAACTCCTCGTGCAGTTTGAAAGCCGTCTCGCCGGGCAGCTTTCTGGGACATCCCGCCAGTTTCAATTGGTACAAGTATGCTCCTCAGATGGGCGAGGTGCCTGCCCAGCCGATGTCGGGCACGCGCGTGGTGACGGAAAGAGAACGCGTCAAGCAGTTGGTGCCTTATGCCGTCATCTTTCCCTACATTCGCATGGGACGCTCGATCACCGGCTTTACGGTCGACCAAACCCAAGGCAAGTTCGGACCGTTTGAAAATCAAATGTTTTTAGGCGATTACACGCTCTCGCTGATCATGCGCGCGACGACCGAGCAAGTGAATGGTGTCTGGCAAGGTGCGTGTTATCCCTTTCGCGAAGGGCTCTCGACAGGCATTTTAAATGTGGTCTTCACGCCTGAAGGCAATCTCTTGGCTGGCGGAACCAATCGCGGTTGGCCGGTACGCGGCACGAAGCCTTTCGCCTTGGAGCGGCTGCAATGGAGCGGCAAGATGCC
>JBGSHH010000792.1:0-6935 GCA_041752355.1 Pirellulaceae bacterium
GCGATCCTTCGTCGGACTCCATTTCACTGCTGCTTACATGATTAAGCTGTGGAGTGTGCGCATGTTGATGGCGTCGAGATCTTCGCCATCACGCTCCCCTTTGGGCGTCTCCAAATACATGGGGACGTCGCGGAAGCGGCGATCATTGAGCAAATGCCGAAAGGGCTCCAATCCCAAATGTCCTTCGCCAATATGCTCGTGCCGATCAACGCGTGAACCGAGTTCGCGTTTGCTATCGTTAAGGTGAAACGCCTTCACTTTATCCAGCCCGACGGTGTTTTCCAGCTTCTTGAATGTCGCCAGATAATCGCGCCGTTCCGCTAATGGATAGCCTGCGGCGAAGGCGTGGCACGTGTCGATGCAAACGCCTAGTCGCTGTGGTGCTTTCACGAGTTCCAATAGCTTGCCGAGATGTTCAAACTGCCAACCGAGATTGCTCCCTTGTCCGGCGGTGTTTTCTAGCAGCACTTGCGACTTGGCCTTGGGGAGCGCCTTGTGAAGTTTGTCCAGTGCGGCGGCGATCCGTTCCAAGCCTGCTTCCTCGCTGCTGGTGGTGAAGGAACCAGGGTGCATCACGACATACTGGATCCCCAATTGCTCCGCCCGCTCGAGTTCCACCACCATCGCCGCGATCGACTTCTCCCACAGTTCATCGTCCGGCGACGCCAGATTGATCAAATACGAACTATGCGACAGCGGTTGCGACACCTTGAGCCGCGCCAGCGCTTCCTTAAACGCCTGACTTTCCTCCTCCGAGATTGGCTTGGCCCGCCACTGGTTGTTATTCTTAGTGAATAACTGCACCACCTGCATTTCGCATTTCGCGGCCGCCTCGACAGCTTTGTAGTAGCCGCCAGCGATCGACATGTGGGCACCGAGTAGAGGGTTGTATTTCACGTTATGAGGCTCATTGGTGAGTAGTGCACTTGAAATGAATTTTATGACGGATGAGATTTTCGAGCATTACGAGGTTGAGATAGACCACTGGCTAAGGTCCGCTGATTTTCAACTCGCAATTCCTTTGGACGCTGGATCAGCAGGCAGTGCTCTTCGAAATTACTTGGTCTTGACTCATCGACCAGAGTTCGCAGTTTGGCAACCGACGGAATCAGAGTCACTTTGCGGCCGTTATTATTGGTTTCTTCTGGCGATTAGGTCCTGGCAAAAAATCTACGGCTACGACGCAGGAATGGAGCAACAAGCGTTACAGTTGCTTGAGACTATCAACGCAGAAGTAGACTGGGAAGCCATTCAAACCATCGAACGTAAAGTAGATGAGGAAGTAGGGAAGTTGCACGACTAGTCCTTTTTTCACGTAGGCTTTACGGTGAATTCCGAAAACTATCCAAAGCATTGTCCGAACTGTGGATTGGTGCTACTGCATGGAGCGATTTTCGATGCAGTCGACACGGATTCGGATTATGGCCCAATCTTGGGCCTGCACAATAATGTGGACAAAGAAAAAGCGAAGGCCGGCTACGTTGGAATCAGCAGCAATTGGATGTACGACGTAGCTCGTGAAATGTACCGTTGCCCAAGGTGTGGCGTTGATCCAATACCAAAACCCGCCGAGTAGGCCGCCACTTATCCGAAAGTTCTTGGTGAAGAGTTGCACAACCTGCATTTCGCATTTCGCCGCCGCTTCGACAGCTTTGTAGTAGCCGCCGGCGATGGACATGTGGGCACCGAGTAGGGGCATGACTTTTCCAATGGCAAAGACGGTTATTTCAAAGACTTGCACGGTTCATCACACGAGAATGGTGATGAAGAGCATTGGTATTCGCTACGGTTCCGTACGTCGTTCACTCAAGGTGTCACCGGACTATCTGAGTTCAAGGCATGCTCACTTTCCCAACTGTGACGACATCATCCTTGGTGGGAGCATCTTGCGTAAGGCCCGTACTCGTCGCAAAGCCATTTGTAACGCTTGTTGCAACGCACGCAATGACTGGCTGGAGCAAAATCACGCTGCTTGGCTCAGAACGCATGATCCGGATGTGTTGTGACCCTGTGACTTATTTAGCGTCAAAACCTGGTGAAGAGTTGCACCACCTGCATTTCGCCGCCTCGACCGCTTTGTAGTAGCCGCCAGCGATTGACATGTGGGCGCCGAGTAAGGGCATTTTCACTCCATGATTGCACGGGAAGAATTCATTGGGACAATCACGGGAATGAAGGGCGGGCTTCTCGTGGTCCAACTTGCCGACGGAACGGAACTACTTTGTGTCGGCGCGAAGGAGCTTCATCGAAAATGGGGCTTTCTTACGTTGCCTTTAGGTCAGCAGGTCAAAGTAAGCCAGGATGTTTCGACAAGGCGCAATCGAGCCAAGATCATCGAAATCAAAAGGTGAATGAATGTTACTTGCGCCTAGAATATACTGGGCCTTAAAGGCGTCAGTAAGGCCGCAAGACTCAAGTCAGGATCTTGCCACGGAAACTACGGCCCAAACCCCACGCCTAATTTCGGCTTCGCTGCCTTGAGTTGCTTCACACCTTCCGACGTGGCGCGGGTGGTGCGCAGGCAGAGGCTGCGCAATTCGGGGGCGGCGGTGAGATGTGCCAAGCCGGCGTCGGTGATACTGGTGCGATCCAGGATCAGGCCGCGGAGACCGGGAAGCTTGGCGACCGTCGTCAGATCGTCGTCGCTCACGTTGGTGTTGGCAAAGCTCACACTACGCAGCGCGGGGAACTTGGCGAGCGTTTCCCAATCGCCTTTTTGCAATTCCGTGCCATTGAGTTTGAGCGACGTGATTTCGCCATCGTCGTTGCGAATGACGCGCTCTTGCTTGGGGAAAATCATGGGCCAGGGAGTGGCTTCCAATCGGAGCAAGAACTCGTTGACCTGCTTGTCTTCGCGGCCCTGCGGCACGTCCGCGGCCAAGAGGGACACAGCAACAAGGAAGACACATACCATGGTTCAGTTCCCCCAGCAAAAAAGCGGTACCCATCAGTCTATCCCTAGGTCATCCTCTCGGCAATCTGTGAAATTCGTCTCAGACGGCTTGCACGTTTCTCTTTGCCAAGGCATAGAATGACCAATCGGAAATCGGCGCGAAAGGCCAGTTATTAACTGTTGGAACTATTTGGGCTCGATGCTCGTCTAATTCGCGTGCTCGTCTTTTGACGCGTCGGTTTGGGGCGCAAACTCTTGCGTAGGATAATGGTCATGCAACGCTTGTCGCGCAGTTCTTGGTGTACGCTGTTGGCGGTCGTCGCCTGTCTGGGAATTGGTTCGCTCCTCTTCGGAGCCAAAGACCCTCCCAAAGCGGAGGATCGTGGCAAGGCGCAAAAACTCATGCAAGACGGCAACTTCAAGGATGCCTACGACATCTTTCGCGAAAACTGTTTGAACGATCAAAACGACCCTAAACTCGTGGGGCAAGACCTTTCGAATGCGGTGCAATGCCTGCGCAATCTCGGTCGCACGACGGAATTCGATGAACTGGTCGAAGGCACAATCGCCGCGCACAAGACGAATTGGCGATTGTTGCAGGCGGCCGCCAATGAGTATCTGAACATCGAACATTTCGGCTTCATGGTGGCAGGCAAGTACGAGCGCGGTCCGCATCGTGGCGATGGCCAGATGGTGAATTCGCAGGAGCGCGATCGCGTCCGCGCGTTGCAACTTTTGGTCGACGCCATCCCACTGGCCAACAAGGATGACGACAAGGGCGCCGTCTCCCAGTTCTACTTGTCGCTCGCGGAGCAACTCTTGTACAACCGCGGTTACAGTGAAGCTTGGCGGTTGCAGTATCTATCGAATCTCGCCGAATTACCTGATTACGACGAAGGCTATTACTACGATCGCGAGTATCACGGCGCGCCGGTGGATGCCGAAGGAAAGCCAGTCTTTCATTACGCCCCCAAGAGTTGGGCCGACGCCACCACTGATGGCCAGCGTTGGCGCTATGCGCTGGAGCAAGCGATCGAGAATTCGCCGAAACTCTTGAATCAAGTCCGCTGGCAACAGGCGCAGTTCTATCAGAACCAGTTCGGCCCGCAGACGATGCAGCAGTGGAACTACGGCCACTTCTTCGGCCTGCCAGCCGCCGATGACGACACCAAGAAGGATGAGAGCGGCACGTTCGCGCTCCACACGCTCAAGGAAAACGAAACCATCGCCAAGCTTGCCAATGGCATCAAGCGTTTCGATTTGCCGGACGAATTCAACTACCTCCGGATCTATCAGCAGATCGCCGCCGAACCCAAGACCGGCCACGGCGACGATGCAATTGTCGCGCTCGCGCAAGAGTTTCAGAATCGTCGGCAATTTCCCTCTGCCGCAAAGGAATGGAAGCGGAGCATCGCAGATTATGGCGCCGGTGATAACAATTGGAAGCAAGATCCCCTGAAGCAAATCGAAGGGAATTGGGGCCGATTTGAAGCGATCATGACCCAGCCTTCGGGGCAGGGTGCGACCGTCGAGTATCGCTTCCGCAACGCGAAGAAAGTGTCGCTTGAAGCGCAGGCGATCAACATGGATGCTTTGCTCGCCGATATCAAAGCCTATCTCAAGAGTGATCCCGGCCAACTCGATTGGCAAAAGCTTAGCCCCGACAACATCGGCTATCGATTGGTGCAAGAAAACGAAACCAAGTACCTGGGGGACAAGATCGCCGCCTGGGATCTCGATTTGCAGCCGCGTGAGCAACACTTCGACAAACGCTTCACGATTACCACGCCGCTGCAAAAAGCAGGTGCCTATCTCGTCACTGCGAATCTGGCCGACGGCAATGTCAGCAAAATCATCATGTGGGTGGCGGACACCGCGATCGTACATAAGCAACTGAGCGAGAAGAACTATTATTACATCGCTGATGCGGCTGGTGGTAACCCCGTCGGCAAAGCGAATTTGGAATTCTTCGGCTACAAGCAGGAGCATCTGGGGAATAATCGTTATCGCGTCGTGACTACCAACTTCGCGGAGCAAGCCGATAAAGATGGCCAGGTGACGCCTGACAATCGCGATCTTAAGAACGACTATCAGTGGCTGATCACCGCCCGCACCGGCGAGGGGCGTTTTGCCTATCTGGGCTTCACAGGCGTGTGGACGAACAAGTACTACGACGAGCAATACAACGCGATACGTGTGTTCGGCATCACCGATCGCCCCGTCTATCGCCCAGGCAACAAGGTGCATTTGAAGTATTGGATTCGCCGCGCGCAGTATGACCAGCCCGATACTTCTGACTTCGCCAAGAAGACCACGCCGATCGAAATCTACAATCCCAAAGGGGAGAAGATCGTCAGTCAGAACATCGAATCCGACGAATATGGCGGTGTCGTTCTCGACTACGACTTGCCTGCCGATGCGCCGCTGGGCGTGTACAGCGTGCAAGTCCGTTGCGAGCAAGCCGGCCAAATCCTCGCCCAAGGGGGGAACACTTTCCGTGTCGAGGAATACAAAAAGCCGGAGTATGAAGTCACCATCGACGCGCCCAAAGAACCGGTGATGCTCGGCGAAAAGATCACCGCCAAGATTTCCGCCAAGTATTATTTCGGCTCGCCGGTGACCAACGCCAAAGTCAAATACAAGGTGACGCGGAACGACCACCATCAAGACTGGTATCCCAGCGCTCCGTGGGATTGGTGCTATGGGCCTGGCTATTGGTGGTTCGCCTACGATTACTATTGGTATCCCGGCTTTGAGCGCTGGGCGGGTTGCACTCGACCGGCCCCTTGGTGGTTTCATCCGTTTGGTAATGATCCGCCCGAACTGGTCAGCGAGCAGGAAGTGGAAATCGGTCCCGATGGCACGTTGGATGTCGTGATCGATACGCTTGCCGCCAAGGAACTGCATGGCAACGTCGATCATTCCTACACCATCACCGCCGAAGTGCGCGATGAATCACGCCGCACCATCGTCGGCACGGGCAATGTATTGGTGGCTCGGAAGCCCTTCAAGGTCTTCGCCTGGGTCGATCGCGGCTACTATCGTGTCGGCGACACCATCGCGGCTAATTTCGTGGCCCAGACGCTCGATAAGAAGCCTGTCGAAGGCCAAGGGGTGCTGACGCTCCTCAAGATCACGTACGACAAGGATCGGCAACCGATCGAGACGCCGGTCCGCCGCTGGGATTTGAACACGGACGTCGAAGGCGAGGCGATGCAGCAGATCCGTGCTTCGGCCAAGGGACAATATCGTCTGTCGTATTCCGTCACCGATAGCAAAGCACACCAGATCGAAGGTGGCTATCTCTTCACCATTATCGGCGATGGCTTTGATGGTCAAGAATACCGCTTTGACAACGTCGAACTTATTCCCGATCGCCGCGAGTATAACCCCGGCGATAAGATTAGCCTGCAAGTGAACACCAACCGTCCCGATACCACGGTGTTGCTGTTCATCCGCCCCGCCAATGGCGTCTATCTGGCACCGAAGATCTTGCGTCTCAAAGGCAAGAGCGTGGTGGAAGAGATCGAAGTCATCAAGAAGGACATGCCCAACTTCTTTGTGGAAGCGGTCACGGTTGCTGACGCCAAAGTTTTTAGCGAGACGAAAGAAATCATCGTACCGCCGGAAAAACGCGTGCTGAATGTCGAGGTGCTTCCTTCCGCGAAAGAATACAAGCCAGGCGAAGAAGCGACGGTGAAGGTCCACGTCACCGATCACACTGGCGAGAACTATGCTGGTTCCACCGTCGTGACGATCTACGACAAGTCGGTCGAGTATATCGCTGGCGGCTCGAACGTTCCGGACATCAAGAAGTTCTTCTGGGATTGGCGACGCCAGCATCAAATGAATACGCAGACCAGTTTGCAAAAGTGGTCGGGAAATATGACGCTGCCGGAAAAGCCTGCAATGGGAGATATTGGCATCTTTGGCGCTACGGTTGCCGATGAACTGGCCGATGGCGACGCAGGTGTAATGCTCAGTGGCGGTTTTGGTGGCGGCGGTGGAGGAGGCGGATTGGGCAGCGGGCTAGGCGGTCCAG
>JBGSHH010000793.1:0-7986 GCA_041752355.1 Pirellulaceae bacterium
GGTCCGCTGGTGCAGCGCAATTGGATCATCACGGCCTCGCTGGTGGTGATCGCGATTTGCATCGGCGGCGCGGCGCTGGCCTACATGCGCGACATTCTCACGCCGCTGTTGATCGCCATTTTCCTCTACTTCTTGATTCAGCCGCTCGTCGAAAGACTGTTCGCCTGGAAGTTGCCGCAGTGGATTCTGTATTTACTCTTGGTGATGATTCCGCTGTTCGCCGTGTTGTTGTTGGTGTGGATCGTCGATATCAACGTGCGCGCCTTTGCCGCCGACCTAAAAGAGTATCGCAACAAACTCGACGTCAAAATTGACGCCCTGGTGGACTACATCGCTGTCTACACAGGCGAAGTCAAGCCTGTTAACCCGCGCCTTATACCCGACAACGGTGAGCCGAAAATCGAGGGCGATGCGAATAACGCGAATGATGGAGATGCAACCGTAGACGGCGATACGAATGACGCGAGCGAGTTCGATTGGGATCGCTATTCGCTCGGCGAGTTCTTCGATCTCTCCCAGAAGCGCTTAGTTGAATCCGCGCTGCATACGACGCTGAAAGTGGTCGAAGTCACGGTGCTGACGGTGTTCTATTTGCTGTTCTTGTTCTTGGAAGCCCGCAAGTTCAAAGGGCGGGTGCAGTCCGGCTTCGATGGCGATACGTCGGAGCGCATCTTGGGAGTGATGACCACGATCGACGAGAGTATCCGCCAGTATTTATGGATCAAGACGGCGGTGAGCTTCGGCCTGGGGCTTACGACCGCCCTCTTGGGTTGGTCGTTTGGGCTGAACTTCTGGTTGCTCTGGGGCATTGTGATGTTCCTGTCGAACTACATCACCTATGTCGGTTCGATCGTGGCACTTGCGCCGCCGATGGTGTTGGCGTTCGTGCAGTTTGATAGCTGGATCGCTGCCATCGTGCTCGGCATACTGCTCGTCATCAATCGTACGGTCTGGATCGACTATGCCGAGATTCGCTACTCGGGCGAGCACTTGGATGTTAGCCCGTTGTTATTGTTACTTTCGCTCGCGCTGTTGGGTTGGATCTGGGGCGTGGTGGGAATGCTGTTGGCGGTCCCGCTGGTGACGTCGATCAAGATCGTGCTATCGCACTTTGACAACACCCGCTACATCGCGAAGCTGATGAGCGACGACTAGCTGGACTGCTAGCAGCGCTATCCGCCGCGCATTGCAATTGACCGTAACGGCACGTTTGACTTAGCTTACGCTACCGCGAACGATCCGTTCCCAACTCCGCGTTGATGGTTCCTTGAGATGTCTGCCGACGAACCCCTGCTTGAATCGATGCCCAGCCACCTCCGCTTTTTGGAGATTGGTGTCGAACTGCTCTTCAAGCGGGCGTATCCAGCACAGACCGATATGTACTACACCGGCACGCGGCATCATGCGTGGTATGGCAATGGCTGCGAGTCGCTATCGCCGAGCAATCTACTGTCGGTGCTGAAGAAACTCAAGCGGCGCGAGTACGATCTGATCATCGCTCATCCCCCGATGTATGCGCCGTGGCAACCGCGTTCCTTCTTGACGATGCTCAAGTATCGGCAACTGTCTTATCCCACCGGTTTGTTCGGGCAGTATGCGTTTCAGTGGTTGTTGCGAAACGTGCGCGATACGCCCATCGTGGCGACCGATATCATGGATTCGTTCGGCATCGGGCGACACAACTTCTTCCTCTTCGATCGCTGTCAGGCCTATTACAAACGCGAACTGCCGACCGACAATTGGCTCGTCTTCTATGGCACCGGCCATCGCAACTTGCCTGGCAAGTCGTTTCGGCATCAAGTCCGCTATCAACGGTACGTCGAAAAGCTACGGCCCTTGAGCATTGGTGCTTATCCGGAAGTGGAACGACTGGCGAAGGATGTGCATGCGAAGAAGAACGTCGATGTCTTCTTCGCCGGCACGACGAGCAACATCAGCACGGTTCGCGAGCGCGGCATCCAGCAGATACTGGCGCTACGCGAGCAAGGCATCACGGTCGATATTCCCGAACAACCGTTGCCGCGTGAGGAGTTCCTGCGACGTTGCGCTGCGGCCTATCTCGTATGGTCGCCGGCGGGCTTTGGTTGGGAATGCTTCCGCCATTACGAAGCAGCACTGGTCGGTTCGGTTCCGGTGATGAGCACACCCACGATCGAGCGTCATCTTCCTTTAGAAGAGGGCGTGCATGCGCTTTACTATCCTGTCGAAGGCGAGGGGCTGACGCGCACCATCACGTCGGCGCTCCGCGACAAGCGCCGGTTGGAGGCGATGGGGCAAGCTGCCCGCGCGCATGTGGAACGCCATCACACGCATGGCGCTCTCTGTCGCCATATCGTGAGTCGAACGTTGCCAGAGCTGATCAAGCCGGGAACTGTTCCAGCGCGACAGGCGGCGTAGCTACTACTTAAGAGGTCGGCCAGTCGTAGTTACTTTGCTTACGATAGCCTTGCAGGCGGAGCGTGCCGCCGTCCAGGATATCCAAGAGGGAGTAGCCGTTGTTCTGGGCGCCGGAGCCTTCGACCATGGCGACCAGCGTGCAGTAATGGATGCCGTTGATGTCCTTCAAGTCGTTCTTATGGCTGTGCCCTTGAAAGACCGCCAAGACTTTGCCTGAGTCTTCCAGCACCTGGCGAACCTGCTCGGCGTTCTTCACGCAATGGTCGTTCTTTCCGTCCAATCGCTGATGGGCAAAAATGATGGCTTTGCCCCGGGCGGCTTTCAAGTCGGCCTTGAGCCAGTCGACTTGCTCGGCAGGGATGTTGGCGTCGGTCCACTTGAAGTTATTGCGTTCGTAAGGCTGGCCATCAGCACGATAACATGCATCGAGCACCACAAAATGAAAGCCTTGGGCATCGAAAGAATAGTGCGACTTCTGCCGTCCAACACCAGCGAGGAACTCTTGCTTGGTGAGCGTTTGCACGCAGTGATTGCCGAGCACATAGTGCTTCTCGCCGGGGAGCGCCGCAAACTCTTTGTGGATGGTGGCGAGATATTTCTGCTCCGTTTCCACAGACTCGGCGGCGTCGATCAAGTCGCCCAATTCGACCAGCAAGTCAGGCTTCTGCTTCTCGAACTGTGCGGCCGCCTCCTTTAGCTTGCCGAGCGTTTCGCGATAGTGGCGCGAACCCGCTGGCGGCTTATCGGCATAGTGCAAGTCGGTGATCAAGCCGATCCGCAACATTCGCTGTTCGTCGTCCGCATGCAGCGCAACGCTCTGCGTGGCGCTTGCGCCGACCGCCAACAACAGCAGCGAGCCATCTTGCAGAAAGCTACGACGCGTCGGCCATCGATGGGGCGATACTTGCTTGGGCACTTTGGTTCTCCGCGTGTCGATGATCGCTAGGGGCGCTGGAGACGCAATTAGGGATCGTCCGTCGTCAGGCGATAACCTGTCTTCGGATCGATCTTCAATTTTAAGTCTTCGCCGTCGGCGGTATAAAAGAAGAATCCAAACATCATCTCGTGTACCGTTTGCGGACCGTGACGGACAGGCTTAGTCGGATCGGGATTAAAGGGATTGAAAGCGGAGTTGTCGAAGTGCGCAAGCACGTCGATCTTCGTCCCTTTGGGGAACTTTTTCGTGCCGGGTTGCCAGCGATAATTTTGCTGCCAATCGTAGTGGTAGTTGGGAATGGTCAGCAGCGTTTCTGCTTCGTCATCGGGCTGGATGGCGCGAAACGTCATGTCTTTACCACGCAAGTGCATGTGCGAAAACATGCCAACGCCTGTGGCATCGCAAGGCAACGTG
Source organism: Pirellulaceae bacterium (assembly GCA_041752355.1). Taxonomy (GTDB): domain Bacteria; phylum Planctomycetota; class Planctomycetia; order Pirellulales; family Pirellulaceae; genus JAEZGD01. Next base: position 3,749 of record JBGSHH010000793.1, read on the forward strand.
CGCGACGCTTGAACGGGGTGCGCCGCAGCGAAGGCCGGGATCTCAAAACGCGAAGTGGTGACTTGCAAGTGACGCAGTTCCTGACGCACTTCGTGGCGCGGAAAGCGAAAGCCGACCGACATGCGATTCTTCTCCGGCTTGCCTGTCGTGGTGTAGTGAATCTGCAATCCGACCACCGAGCCCGCCGGAATGCGAAACGCCAGACCATCATCGAGCGTCATCGCGGTGCCACCGGGAACGCGACCGGTAATGAAATTGCCTTCATCGAACTGCTTGCCGATCGAGACGTAGGCCATGTTGCAATGGTGAACGACCGCCGGATTGGATGGCTTGATTTCCGCGGCCGAAATCCAGGTCTCTTGGAGAAAAACATGCGGCAGAATCACATACTTGTAGTCGACGAAGCCTTCCGCTGGCAGGCTGTGCATGGCGATCGCCGTGGTAACCAGATCAGGCTCGCCGATCTCCCACGAAGAATCATCGAACTCTTTCGCCGCTGGCGCATCCTTCTTATCGCCAGCGACGGCGCCGGACTTGATCCACGAGGCGACGAGCGCGCGTTCATCCGCCGAAAGCCCTCGCTCGTTGTGAAATGTTTGAGCGCGGCTGGCATACCACGGCGGCATGCGACGATCGGCCACCACTTCCGCAATCATCTCGGTGTGGGCGCTCACATCCTCATAGGTCACCAATGCGAAGGGCGCCGCGCCGCGCGGACGATGGCACTCCTGGCAATGCTGCTGCATCAGCGGCGCCACATCGCGATGGAACGTGAGTTGTTCGTCTTGGCGCGGCGAGGGGGAAAGAGTGAGCAAGCAACCATCGACCGCCGTTTCACTCGTGGCGACATCGCGTTCTTCGACCACGGCGGTAATCGCGTGAAGCAAATCATCGTTCGTTACGGTCGGTCGAGCGCCTCCCAGACGATACTGATCATCGATGCGGCCCCGGTAGCGCAGCTTGCGCTTGGCATCCAGCACGACCACCTCCGGCGTGCGCTCGACGCCCAAAGCGCGCGCACAACTGCCATCGGCATCGCGCACGCACGGGAACCCAACTTCGTACTCGATCGCTTGCTGCGCAATTTCGGCAATCTCATCGCCATCGCTGGCGTTGATGCTGACAAAACGAACCTGCGCTTCACGAAAGTCACGTTCCAGGCGATTGAGCTTCGGCCAATACCGCTGGACCAGCGGACAGCTCGTGTTGGTGAACACGATGACATACGCTTTTGCCTCGCCTAGGTCCGCAAGCGTGCGCGGCAAATACCGAATGTCCTTGAAGCGCAATTCCGGCGCTTCCTGGCCGATCTTCAGGCGTTGGGCACCGCAAGCGAGCGTCGCCACCACGAGCAGTAGCACGATTCCGATTCCGCCCCCGCGCAGCATGTTCATAAGTCTTTTCCCTGGCCATTCTATCGCCACAACGACTGGGGATTATTGTAGCGCGCCGGAGTTTTCAATGCGAGCAGCGGCCCATGCCCTGTGCTACAATAATCAACCCGAATCGATCTAGACCTACAATTCTTGCGGAGAGATCGTCATGTCACCTTCGACATTCCTTCGTTGCTGGGTTGGCTCTCTGGTCCTGGCGGGCATTTCGCTATCCAATTCGCCGCTGCAGGCGGAGGATGCTCCTGCCGACGTTCAGAAGAAGGCGCTCGCCTGGCTCGATGATTTCGCCGTCGATCAAGTGCTGTTTCATCCCAAGGATGTTCAGAAGCTGCACGACAAAGTAGCGAAGATGACACCTGAGGAAGCGGCCAAGTGGTGGGACAAGACAGCCGAAGAGCGCAAACTCTTCGATAGCGAGGACTGGCAAGAGACGCGCGCCTGGCTCAAAGAGTTTCTAAAGGTGCAAGCAATCTATTCCGACGAGCAGATTCGCTACTTCCAATCCGAAGCATTTACCAAGGCCAAAGAGGGAGCACGTTCCCTGAAGGAAGTCATGGACGAATTGTCAACCAAACGCCGAGAGTTGGCCACTGCCTCCAAGCAATCGGCGGCGATTCGCAAGCAGTTGGTGGCTTCCGCCGAAGCGTACCATGAAGGCCAGGTCCGCCAGCGCGAGGCCGCACTAGCAAATGCGCCACCGCCAATGGCACCCGCTCCGCCACCAACCGTGCGTCGCGATCCTGTTCCGTATAATCAGCCCCTCATCACATCGCTCGACGCCGCGCGCTGGGGCGTTCTCCGCGCCATCTATCCCAGATGGTAAGACATCCGTAATGCATTCACATCAAACAACCAACTCAGGAATCCTCTCATGAACACGAAAGCTCATCGCTGCACGCCAATGCGCGCGTTAGTCATCATGCTGATGCTCACACCGATCGTCAGCGCGGCCAGCGCGCAAGAGACGGAAAAGACCCAGCCCCAATGGGTGAACATCTCCGACGGGGTCCTCCAACAACTCACCAAAGAAGGCAAGAAGACCGATTGGCCGGGCGAGTCGGCAGGCGTGGTGGTCGATCCCGCTTCAGGCGATCTCTTCATGATTGTGGCAGGCCAAGGCGTTTGGAAATCGACCGATGGGGCGAAATCGTTCGAGCGCTGCGACGATGGCAAAGTAGGTGGGCGGTGCGAGACATCCTTCTCGCTGAACTTCGACCCCGCTGGCAAACGTCTGGCTTGTTTCATGCTTGACGGCAAGTGCGCATGGACACCGGATGCTGGCAAAACCTGGCAAGCCTTCACCGACGTCGGTCGCAACTGGGATTTCGCCGCCGTCGATTGGTCAACGCCTGAGGTCAAACACATCTTCGCCGGCCTGCATGAATCGGGTGGACAGGTCATGCTTAGCCACGATGGCGGCAAGACTTGGGAGAAACTGTTCAAAGATCCGGAGTTCGACCGGACCGGCGGACTAGGCATCTTCGATGAAAAGACGTTGGTTTACACCCAGAAAGGTAAGGGAATCCAACGCTCCACCGATGGCGGCAAGACTTGGAATAAGATCTCCGATCTGGAGCCTGTCGGTCGCGTCGTGCGCATTCTCCACGGCACCGCTTATTGGTTGGGTAAGGATGGCTTGCTCATTAGCAAAGACGCCGGCGCTACCTGGCAGAGCCAAGGCAAACCCGTCGATGCGTCAATTGGTCCGATGCTCGATCCAAAGAATGCCAAGCGTATGGTCGTGGCCGGCGTCAAAGGCATCCTGCGAACAACGGATGGTGGCGAGACGTGGACCACTGTTTCAGCGCTGCCGACTGGTTTGGATGTGCCGAAGGCTGGCTGGTTCAGCAACGTCGCCTGGGATCCCGTTCACGACGTGATCTACGCTTCCAAGATGGGCAAGCCCACCTTCCGGCTCGCCGCGACCAAACCCTAAGTTCCCGCTTTGAACTGGGTGACAACGATCAACTGCGCGCGAGATCGCGCGGTGGTGAATGCGATTTCTGGGACCAATAGGAATTCAAATGGTTGCGGTTGGTGACGTTGTTGAAGCGACGGTGACCGCTGTTCGTGTTTTCGGCGTGTTCTGTCGATTTGAAACGACTGACATACTTGTCTTGATACCCGAGACGTCGTGGATTGCTTCATTCAACTCGTGTGAGCAATTTGCCGCACCGGGCGATACCCTCACCGTCAAGATCAAGCATTTCGATAAGGCGTCGGGAAAAGTGGCCGCTTCCATCAAAGATCGGTACCCAAACCCCTGGGACTCTCGCGCTCTAGAAGTAGGGACTCAGCATTTGGCGCGCGTTGTTCGTTACGTCGAAGTATCAGACCGGTGCAACAATCAACCCGCTTACTTGATTGAGTTGCTCCCCGGCGCATATACAATGCTCAGTGCAAACGGCGTTTCCCTCCAGCAAGAAGAGTTTGTATCCGTAACCATTCGACATTCGGATGCGTTCAATCATGCTGTCTCCGTGGCGATGTCGCCGCCGCGCAGTCCGTAAATGGTCCAATCTGCAGCGTAAAACGCTCCATCACCGACGCATTTCCCAGGCGCCAACCACGCTTGCTCCGGTTTCGGCTTACCGGAAATGGCCTCCCGGTGCGGCTCGTCCCTCGCCACACCCTACAAATTCACGCAACGCCATCTCCCTCACTCTGGGTAGCGCTAAACTTTACAATCAGGCATCGGTCGGCCACAATGGATGAACTCGGCACATTGTCCCGAGCATGCCGGTCAATCCCACCCCTTACCTATTCACAGAATTGATCGCCAGCGCGGAGCTTTCGCGGCGGCCTGTTCGTACACTCTCCGGTTACTACTCACGAGGTCACGAT
>JBGSHH010000794.1:0-6780 GCA_041752355.1 Pirellulaceae bacterium
TCCGCAGACGCCACCACGTGTGGAGCGTCCTCCGACACCACCGCAACGTCCGCAGACGCCACCACGTGTAGAACGTCCTCAGACACCACCACAACGTCCGCAGACGCCGCGTGTGGAGCGACCGCAACCAAAGCCTGCACCGGCGGCGAAACCTGCTCGCCCCGAGCGACCTGATAAGCCGCGCGGTAAAGACAAGTAGGCCTTAACAAGCCGTCCACGAACAGGCCCCCGCGAAATGCCATTTCGCGGGGGCGTTGTTTATTGCTCTCCGGCAAGTTGTCGCTCAATCGTCACGCGAAATCTTCGCCGCGAGCAGCGAACGCGTGATGAGCGACAGCAATTCACCGCATTCCTTACGGACCGGTTGCACGGCGCGCTCCGAGAAAAGACGTTGTCGTTGAGCGGTGTCGAGCCAACACTGCGTCTCGGCCAAGAACACTTCCACTCGCGCCAGTTCCAACGCGAAATAGCGACGATTGGTTGAACCGCTGACCCTCGCGAATTTGGCACCTGCGTTGGTGCCGCTACGCGTGAGTTGCGTTAGCAGATCGTCATGCGCGAACCCCCGCGGCACATCGCGCACCAAATCGATGATGGCGATCGCAAAGTTCGTCAACCGTTCGCGCAAATCGCGGCGTTTGTCAGGCATCGGTTCTGTCCTTCGGGGAACGGCCCCTCAATTCTCAGCCGACTCGTGCTATTTCTTTACCACCCAAATGTTGCGGAAGACCACCGGGTTGCCGTGGTCCTGCAAGAAGATCGCATCCATTTCCTTGCCTTCGGGGTGACGCCCAGGTGTGCCGTGCTTCAGCTCCAGGTCGTCGTGAATGACGATGCCATTGTGCTTGATCGTCGCCCGGGCGTTCTTGGTCTTCTTGCCTGCGTCGTCGTATTTGGCCGCGGTGAAATCGATGTCATAGGTCTGCCACACCAGCGGCGGCAGGCAAGCGTTCACGTTTGGCTTGCTGATGGAGTAGATGCCACCGCACTCGTCGTTCTCGCCTGAGAGACCGAACGAATCGAGCACTTGCAGTTCATACCGGCTCTGCAGATACACACCGCTGTTGCCGCGCCCTTGTCCCCGTGCCTTGGGCATGTAGGGAGTGCGGAACTCGATATGCAACATATGATCGCCGAACTTCTCCTTGGTATCGACATTACTCGACTTGAGAAGTTTGTCCTCGGTCATTTGGCCATTGTTCCACTTGTCGGCATTGGTGCCATCGAACAGCACTTCGGCTCCCTCAGGCGGTTTGGCGCCCAGTGTTGGACTCTTCCGCTCGACGCGTTTCATCTCGCCCATCAAGGTGTCGTCCATCATCACTTTGGCGACGCCATCTTTAACCTTGATGGTGATGTCGTCAGCTTTGAACGTGGCGACGCCATCTTTCAATTCGCCATCGCTTTCGTGCGTATCGTCACCACGCTTCCAACCCTCGCCCGGCAGGCCACCTTTGAGGCCGATCGCCTTGAATTTACCCTCGCCCAAGGCAATGACTTGTGCGCCCCATTTTTCTTCACCATCAGGCGTCTTGAGCTTACCGACATACTCGCCTTGGATGGCATAATCGGGTCCGGCTTTCTCAGCATCGGTGAACGCCTCGCCTTCGGCGGCGGACAAGGTCAGTGGCGCGACGGCGCAGCCCAGGAAGGTGAAGAACAGAAAGAAGCGACGCAACATGAGAGGTCTCCGCGAAGAAGTGGAATCTTGAAAAATTGGATGCCGTATTGTGCCACGTTGGCCGGTTGGCCGCAAGTTTGGCACTGCGGGGCAGAGAAAACCCTCGCAAAATCGAGGTCGATCCCGCGCGATGACAACGTGACCGACGTGCGAATCGCGTTATAATGAAGTATCGCCCCCACGAATCGCGTTCCCATCGAGCACGAAAATGTCTATTGCTCCGTCTACTCATGATGCTTCGCGTTGCCGCACCGGTGGCGAGCCGCCGCTGGAAAACGGTGATCACCTGTCGCGCGCCGACTTCGAGCGACGCTGGGAAGCGATGCCCGAATTGAAAAAGGCGGAACTGATTGATGGAGTGGTGTTTATGTCGGCTGCGGTACGCGATGATGTTCATGGCGAACCACACGGTCTCGTCATGGCTTGGCTCGTCAACTACGCCTTGATGACGCCCGGCGTCAAATCGGCCGACAATTCCAGCGTGCGGATGGATGATGATAACATGCCGCAGCCCGATGGTTGTTTGCGACTTCCGCCGCAGTTGGGCAGCACCGCGCTGCGTGCCAACGACGGTTATTTACAAGGCGCGCCTGATTTGGTGGCGGAAGTTTCGGCCAGCAGCGCGAGCATCGACCTGCATCGTAAGTTGGACGTGTATCGCGAGCATGGCGTGCGCGAATATGTTGTGTGGCGCACCATTGATGAGGAAGTCGATTGGTTCGTGCTCCGCGACAAGGAATACGTTCGCTTGGAGCTGGACGAACAAGGCTGGTATAAAAGCGAACTCTTTCCCGGGCTGTGGTTGCATCCACAGATTCTCTTGTACGGCTTTCCCACCGCAATTCATGGCATGTTCCACACCGGCATGCAAGGTCCCGAACATGCGGCGTTTGTCGCGCACCTGCAAGCATCTTTGGGAAGCAAGCCTGCTTGAAGTTACCTCTCCACGCCAGCTCCCCAACCGGTGTAATCCACGCCAAATTCATCGGCCAGTTCCAAATGTTGCAGCGTGTGATCGTACACTTCCAGCAAATCGAGCGGCATTGCCTTGCGAATGCAAAGATTGCCATCGCGAAAATCGTGCGATCCATCGCCGAGAATGTAGCCACGCTCTAGCAAGGTGTCAGCCACCTGCTGCAAGCCTGCTGTCGCACCGGTAAAGAAGAAATCCAGCAGATGTGGCTTCGTGGGATCGGAGCCACTTTCGAGCAATTGATCGATCACTTGCCGATCGGCGATCCATTGCCAGCTTTCCCGCGTGGGCGCTATGCAATCGCGGAAGAAATCCCAGCCTTCGTGTTCGGAGACTTCGATTTCATAGTCGGACTGCGACATCATCCAGTGGGCGACCGGCGGGCGGAAGCTTTCGAAATCTCGCAGTTGAAAGACGATCTCGCGGATGCCTTGAAATGTGATCCTGCCCACCAGGCGACAAGGAATGCGATGTTGCGTAAGCAAGTCGCACAGCGCGTCCTCCAAGTCGTCCAAACGCTGGCTTTCCTCACCGACAGGTCCACCATTTTCGTTCGGCGCGTGAATGGGAACGATAACTCGCGCGCAAAAAGGCAACTCCGCCGACAAATCCTCTTGCGCCGCCGCCACGTCGAACAGCACAAACATCGGACCATCGTCCGTACCGATCGGGTACGATTCCCAGTGATCGTGAACGACTTTGTGCGTGGATGCCGACATGACAAGGGTCTCCTTCCTGATGTTTACTTGACTGGTTCCAGGCGAATCGAGCGCAGGTCGATGAGCGCCGACCGCACGGGCCCGAGTGAGCGCAAGACAACTTCCGCGTTGCCGGCAGTGAGGTTCAATTCGCCGGCCTCCAGCGACTGGTAATGATCCCACGTGCCTGTTGTCGGGACAACACCGGTGATGATGGCTGGACCGGCGCTCAAGTGAAATCGATTCCCCTTGGCATCGTCAGCGCACGCGAAGTTGAACACCACACGATACTTGCCAGCTTTCTTGACGCGGATGGTCCACTGTGCCTGATCCTCTTCGCTTTGCCACCAACCAAGGTTTTTGTACTCCGATTCAAATGTCAGCTTCGGACCATAGATGCGCGCGAGGCTTGCCTTGAGAAGCAAGTTGCCGTCGCCATCTTCTTCAACCATGGCGGGCTCGTTGCCGGGGAACTTCTTGTAGGGACGACTCTCCGCGCGAACAAAAGCGATGATGTCGGCGAACTCCTGCTTGGAAAGCTCGCGCTCCAAGCCCTCAGGCATCAAGCTCTTACCACTTGCCAGCAGCGTATCGATTTCCTTACGCAACACCACCTGCTGCTTCCCCTCGGCTGCCAGTAGCTTGATGCTGGTGCCGGTCTCTTCCGTGATAATGCCAGTGATCACGTTCCCATCGGACGTGATGAGCAGATAGTCGCGGAACTTATCTTCCACCGCCCGATTGGGATCGAGCATGGCGACCAGCATCGCGCCGGGCGACTTATCGGTGAGTGAAGAGAGATCGGGACCCACCGCGTGTCCCAAGTCACCCAGCTTGTGACACGCAGCGCAACGCTTGGTGAAGGCTTGCTTGCCGCGTGCTGGGTCCGTAGCCATTCCCAGCACGTCCTGATGCGCCGTCAACACTTGAGCGCGATCGACCGCCACCGTATCGGCAAACACATGCTTCGCCAATTTGCGCTGTTGCTCGTCGCGATGATTGAACAGGAGCTGACGATATTGATTGCCAATCTGCGAAGGTGGGATAACCCCACGCCGCACAGCATCGATTAACAGCTCGGGTCCATCTTGCGAACCGCAGACCGTTCGGAGGATCTCGTCGCGTGCTTGGGGTGTGCGAGCCCGCCAGTCCTTCAGCAGCGATCCGAGCAAATCTCGATCATTCATTGCTTTGATCGACGCAACAATCACCGCTCGCCGCTCCGGCGTGTCATTGGGATGGGCATTCATGAACAGGTCACGCAGTAGGGGTGCATAGTTCGGAAAGCGCGAAAGTGACGCCAACGCTTCATTGCCTGCCTTGTCATCCGTCTTCGCCAGCTTCGCCAAAACCACGGCATTCGCTTGATCAGCTGTGGCGAGCGCGCGAATCGCTGCTAGGCGCACATCCAGATCTAGCTCGCTTTCCGCAACCTCTCTCAGTCGCGGACCCGGGTTCGGAATCGAGCCGAGGTGGCGCGTCGCTGGCCACATCACGAGTAAACGTATCGCGGATATTCGTAGGGCTGGCGGTGAGTGCTTAGCACTGAGGTTTTCCAACGCCTCGGCGAACAGCTTGGCGATCACTTTCTCTCCTTCGGCATCGACGAAACGCTTGTTGGGCCACATCTGGTGTTCCAGTCGATCGAGTATCCACGCCAGCGTCTCCATCCGATAAGCCGCGTTTTGTTCATCCTCGCCTAGCTTGCGCACAAAGGTGGACACCGCACCATATTCCTTGCCTTCAATGGCTAGTTTGAGCAGTGTTTCCAAAGAGACGCTGCGCAATTCGGGCGAGGAAGTTAGCTCCGCCAAGAAGCTGCCTAAATTGCGACTGTGAACGGAACTCATCGCCGCGCCTCCCAATAGTCGCAGATCGTGTGGATGCCGCGCCAAGAGCTTCGCCAGCGCCTCGCCAGACTTGTCGTCTGGCCACTGGCCCAGTGTGCAGGCGAGTTGCAATTGTACTTGCCCGTTGTCATCTTCCACGAGCGCCGCCAGCGCCGGTCCCAATTCTGGGCCATGCTTGGGAAGCAATGCTTCGCACAATCGCACCGCTTGCTTCCGCACGCCAAAATGTTCGTCCTTCAAGCAAGCTTGGAGTAGCTCGACGGTGAGACCATCGTTGAGCAAACCCAACGTGCAAAGCGCTTGCAGCCTGGCCAGCGGTTGCTTCGATTCGCTCGCCAGTTTGCGCAACGGTTCGATGGCAGCGGGATCGTTCTTCCATACCAATTGCTGCTGCACCATGTCGCGCCGCGTGCCGCTGCTGGATTCCAATTCCGCGACCAGTTCCGGCGTGTTGAGCTTGTCCAGTTGTGGCAATCTCGGCAGCGGTTGGTCCGCAGGCACGATGCGATAGATGCGGCCTTTGTCGCTGCCGGCGCGGAGATCGAGCTTTTGTTGCCAATCGACGGGGATCCAGGTCGGATGCTCGATCACCAGGCGATACATATCGGCGATATAGAGCGCGCCATCGGGACCAGTGCGGGCCATCACGGGGCGAAACCAGTTGTCGCTCGACGCCAGAAACTCACTCGTCCATTCCTCCTCCGCGCGACGACTACTAAACGTCGCACCATCGGCCTTCAGAATCTCGCGATGCACCATGTTATGCACCGGTTCGCACACAAAGCTGTTGCCATAGTAGGCTCCGCCGACCAGTCGATCGCGATAGATTTCAATCCCGCAAGCCGAAGTGAAACGATTGGCCGTGTGATAGTCGTTGAAGCGCGTGATGGTTTTACTAGTCGGAAACACCGCAGCATTGCCTGCGAATTCCGGCACAATTTGCTTGGTCGCTGGCGGAGCGACATCGGGATTGCGGCGCAGATAATAATCTTCCAGCACGTAGTGCCAGAGCGGCTCACTATTGTTGCCACCAAAGCGATTGCCGACATCGTCGAAGCAAAGCGAGAACTGCGTCTGCCCACTGACCGGATCGAGTTCACCACTATCGGGACGGATGCGCAGGTCGCGTCCGCTGATGTTGACTTCAGTGTCGTTGGCGAGCGACTTGATCTTGCCACCGGAGTCGCCGTTGCCGAGATACAGCCAGCCATCGAGGCCATAGCGCAGGCCATTCACGCGATGCTGTTGATTTCCTTCCGCGAAACCGCGATAGAGTGTCCGCCGCACTTCGGCCACATCATCGCCATCGGTATCCTCGGCATAAATCACGTCGGGCGCGGCCGTGACGATGATCCCTTTATTCCAAACCTTGATGCCATTGGGGAAGGGCAGGTCATCGAGAAAGATCTTGGCCGTATCGAACTTCCCATCACCATCCTTATCACTGAGCACTTTCACGCGCCCGCCAGGCTGCCCTTTATCATTCATGCCCCGCGGATAGTCGCGCATTTCCACCACCCACAACCGACCATCCGGTCCCCAGTCGAACGCCACCGGATCGACGATCAGCGGCTCGGC
>JBGSHH010000795.1:0-13229 GCA_041752355.1 Pirellulaceae bacterium
TCCATCAGGTTGCATCACCAACAGCGAGGTAATGTCAAATGAAGAGGAAGGTGTTGCTTCCAGGCGAAAGCCGTAGCGATCGTTTTCGCAGGCGACATTGCGAGTGAACGTGTTCAGGCTATTTGACCACCAATAGCCTGCTCCTTCATTGGCGTCGAAGGGAAGAACTTGCTTGGGCAGGCGCTTTCCTTCATAGGCTTGCACGGCCAGATTGCGATCGAGCACATTGTAGACCTCGGTGCCATCCTCCATGAAAAAGCCGTGTCCTACGCTTTGATAGCCGACGTTATCGCGTACGACGAGGTAATTCGTTCCGTGGATGGTCAGCCAACGATTGTGACTATCCCAAATCGAAGCGCCCACCACCGAACTGCCGCGCATCGTGTTGCCAACTAAATGAAAATGCAGGCTATAGCGGCCCAGCACGCCTTCCTTGCCGAGATGGCGAAATTCGGTATAGCCAATCGAGCCTGCCGAATAGCGATGATACATCGTATGTCCACGAACGCCGCCAGGTTCGGCTGACTCGACGACGACGTTGCGACTGAGATTGGCGACTTCGCCCCGCAGTTCCCCTTCGCCGCGGTGGGCAAACTCCAGGGGCTTGTCGAAGGTGATCGTCGCTCCGTCAATCGCGGCAATAATCCGTTCTTCCGTTTGCACATTCTCGGTGGCCTTGCCAGGGCGGCGAGTGCCATCCGTGCCGCGCTCGCTCTTCGTGGCCGTAATGATGATGTGATCACCAACCCGCCAACCGCTCACAGGCGATGCGAGCGTCACGGACTTGTCTTGAGGCTTGGCATTCGCTCCGAGCTTGAGCCAGGTACGACTCAGCGGCGCGCCGTGGAAGTCCATCTGGCCCGCACAACAGACAATGGCAGGACATGATTGCTTGTCCATCCCTTCGACATAGTGCAACCGAATCATGGCGGTATGCTCCGCAGGAATTGGTTCGAGAGCCGAACCGACTTCCAGCATGGGACGCGACGTGTTTGGATCGGGTGATTCCAAATGAGCTTCGCAATCAAAGCCTTCTTCGGTGTACATATCCATCGCTTCGATCTTGATCAAGCCGACGTTTAGCTTGGTGTCGCGATCGCGGGCGAAAGTGAGTATCCCAGCGATGTTGATGGCGCGAATAACGTGATCGCTAGAAGCATCATAGACGACGCGATGGCCAGGACGGATCAGCACTTTCGCGCCAGCGGTCGGTACTTTACTTCCTTCCCAGGTCGACGGTTCGGACCAGGCTCCGCTCTGGACAGAACGTGTCACGGATGTTTCAGCCGCGTGAATTGTTACGCTGGTCGTGACGAGCGCGAGCAGCAACCAAGCGTAGCCAATACGAGAACCCACCATGGCGTGACTCCTTTGTTGAGAGGGGAGAACTGACGCGCTTTAGCATAACCACAGGCAATGCGTAAACGCAAGTTGATGCGTTCGGTTCCCTGACCTTATTCTCTCGAAGCTCAAACGCGAGCGCTGCCATCGGGATCAAAGTCGACGTGCACCAGATTGGGTACACAGCAGACAGGACAGTCCTCGACATATTCCTGCGATTCGCCGCCACTGATGTCGAGCGGAATCACTATCTCTTCTCCACAGCTATCGCAGGTGTAGCTCCCTTCTTCCGCGAGATCAGGGCGGTTACTTCGTCGTTTTCGTCGTTTGGCCATGCCTCGCGTACCTCCTGTTATTCAAGCCACTATCGCATCCAGAATCGCAATACGTCGGTCACTTGTTCAGCTTCCAGCGTTTCATGAGCCAATAGTTCATCTGCCAACGCCGCAATCGCTGCCCAATTCTCGTCTTGCCGTTGCAGTGCCATGAGCTGTTGCAACGCGGCTTCAAGATAGGCCAGTCGCAATCGTTCCAGCGCATGTATTTCCGCCGCAACTTGCCACGCTTCGTCCCAATCCCCCTGCCACGCTGATGCCGCGGCTGGAGTCAGCGGTTCATCGGAGTAGATCGCTTCCGCCGCCGGTCCACCCAAGGCGACAAGTACGAGCTTGTTGTGAAACTCCTTGGGAGTCATCCGACTACATCGCCAAGCGATCTGCGCTTCGCCATCGCGGCGGGGACCATCGTCGCGATGCGGTTCGAGCGTTATGTAGCGCACCTCCGCGCCGAGATAAACCGCTGTAAAAGCATGGCCTGCTTCGTGATACGCTACAATCTCATCCATATTAGCAATGTAACGATTTGTTCGACTCGCGAAAGCCAACCGTAGAGCAAATGATTACGATCCTCAACCTGCTGAAAGAGCTTCCCGACGCTTCAACGTGCGAACAATGCTCCGTCCTGATGCAATCGAGCGACTGGCGGATGGAACGCATCGTCTCGCTCGGTCAGCAAACGCCGCCAGGCGAATGGTACGACCAAAGCGATGATGAATGGGTCTTGCTGCTTAGTGGCGCGGCACGGCTACTCATCGAGGGTGAGTCGCAGGCGAGCGCCCTTCAGCCCGGTGATTGTCTCTTGCTGCCAGCGCATGTTCGCCATCGAGTCGAGTGGACCGACCCAGCGCAGCCGACCGTGTGGCTGGCGTTTCATTTTCGACCTAGGGGTTAGGTTCTTTCGGAATGTGCCGACGTTCCTTTAGATCGTAACTTTCGCCCTGGCGAAATACTTCATAGTCGGGCTGGTCCGCGCTGAGTTCCTTGCGTCGGTCATAGAAATGAACCGCCCCTTGTCCCATGACTTCGGCAACATGACCGCGCACGACGATGGCTGTCGCTTCATCCAGACCAATGCCAAGGTACTGGGGATAGGCCTTCATCATCGCCGTCATATCAGGCTGGCGTTTGCGTTGCGTAAAATGTTGATCGATGGCGGTTCCAGGCAAGAATCCTAATCCGCGTTCGTAACCTTCGCACATCATGATATGCGGCCCCGCTGGCGCACCGCGCACGAGATAGTCGCCTTGGATTGTGGCTCCAGCTGAGGAGCCGCCGATCACTCCGCCACGTTTGAGTACGTCTTGAAACAAAGCATGATATTTGGTCCCTTCGTAAGCATCCATGAAGCGCCATTGCCGCCCACCACCAAACCAAATCCCTGTCGCTTCTTCCAGCGTCTTGAGGTTCTCAGGCGTTTCAAGCTCACCTTGTTCACGCGCGCTAATGACGGTGATGTGCTTGGCACCAAAGCGTTTGAGAAAGCTGCCTTCGCCGGTTAATGGAAGAGGATCCGGCTGCGCGGTAGGGAGGACGACGAACCGTCCCTCTTCGCCACCCCCCAATTCCACAAACTTCCGCCCAATTTCCGCAGGCATCCCGCCGCCGCCAATAATCACTAGCGCGCCTGAAGGAACTTCCGGCGTCGCAACTTCATCCGGAGGATAGGCGATGCCAGCACGTCCACGCGCGGCGCGCACCCATTCGTTGTAATCGACAGGGCGTTGCGAAGTGACTTCTTGCCTGCGCGCTTCGCGCGCGTTCGTCTTTGCCAAACGTAAAGTAATCGCTCCATCGAGCGCGCTGATATCTCGCCCACTCACACATAGCGCAGCGGTAGCTGGGAGGGAACAACCGATCTTACCAGGCAAACTGTCGAGCAATTTCTCGGCGGCTTGCGCATCGTCGGCGGAAACGGTCAGGCAAAAGTCGGGGAGCAGTTGCATACCAGATTGTGTCTTGCCCGAGGTGCGGTTGACGTATTGCCCGCCAATCATTTTTGCCGATGGGCCACAGAGAACGAAAATGCCGCGGCGATCGAGCAAGCTACGTATTTGGTTAGACAGCACGCTGTCTGGTAATTGCTCGACAACGTCATTTTCAGTCGCAGACGACAAGACCACCATTGCATCGGCCATGGTGCAGGCATTCAGCAACGCTTTGTCGTTGGCAGCGGCTTTGTCTTCAACACGAATCGAAACGACGTCTCTTTTGGTAACTTCGCTGAGCGCCTTCACCGTCGCATCGCCTTCAGCATTGCCCAAGAGTATCACCACGACTTGCGCTTCTGGTTGAGGTATGCCGCGTTTTAGCCTGGCGACGACCTCCGGACTGGGGGAATCCGCCAACGTGGCGATCAACGTGCCCCGAAAGCCGCTCGGTGAAAGGCGGGCAGGCAATTGCTCCTCGCCGGTTGCCTTTGCACTGAACTGCGACATAGCTCCCAGCAATATGAGCAGAATCGCTGAGCGTCGGCGGTGCAATATCGGTAAGTTGACGTTCATGAGGCCTCGCAAGTGCAAAGTGGTGAGGTCCTTAGCTTAGATGACTGCCAGACGCTTCTCAACCTTCGCTTGTCAGCTTCGCTGGACGATTTCTCTTGGTTACAATTCTCGACATGACACACTTACTCTTTCCCGGCAGGCACCACCTGCTCACGAATTTTCAACTTGAGTATCTCACGCTGGCGACGAGCGCCGATGCAAGGCAACTACGGGATGTGAATGGTGAGCCGCTGGGGCTAAACGAGCCGATAGAGAGCGTGATTTGGGCGGTAACCTCGGCCAATCACGAGAACACGCGACGCAATCCGCTGCCGGCCCATCGTCGGGAGGCGGCAATCGAGGAACTCGCCGATTTGTTGGACGTCGATTCTTTCGTCTATTTGATCGACGATGTCGGTAGTTCCAGTCGCTTTGCAGAGTACGTACTCAAGAAGATTGAAGTGGACAGCTTTGGTCGTTTCCGACTGACACCGAAGAATACCGTGGTCGGCTGCTCCACACCCAGCGTCATTGAGATGTACGAACGTCTCGGGTTTCGCATTCTGCCCTTTGAGTTGCTTGATCGAAGCACCAACCATTTCTCACACGAAACGCCGTGGCAGTTGATGAATCATCTGGTTGAAGTTGGGCTCAATGGGGGTGACTGGCGAACCGATTCCAAGGTGGTGACGAAGGTCGCCAGAGCGACGAGAAGGATGTTCGCCAAATATCAGTTCGGCGATGCGATCGTCGACCTTTTTCGTCGCCCACTATTGACCGAGGATGGGGATATCACCGCAACACGGGACTACAACACGTATGTCCGTTCGTTCGATAGTGGTGCGACGCGCAAGCACGAACTCATCAAAGACCTCGTTTTGCCAGGGCGAATCGTCGATATTGGCTGCTGTACTGGCGCGCTTCTCGCCGAATTGACAAAAGATGATCGGCTGCGCGAATCCGATTTCTACGGCATTGAGATCGCCAGGCATCTTTATGCGGAATGTCTTCATCGGAAAGAGCAAGGGGCGTTTCAAAATGAGAATGTGTTCTTCTATCAACGTGATGTGGCTGCCGCTCCGATCTTTCCTCCGAATTCCGTCAACACCTTCACCACCTTTGCCCTCACCCATGAAGTGGAGTCGTATCTAGGACGGGAGACATTGCTGTCGTTCTTGGGATTGTTGCATGAACAACTTGCATTACGCGGCCGCTGGCTCAATAGCGATGTGGTTGGCCCCGACGAGCCCGATGACATTGTCTGGATGCGATTGAACGACTCCGATGGACGAAATGACGACTGGGAGCGCGAAATTGCACCGTCGCAGCGCGACGAATTGCGAGTCTATCTCGCTGGTCTGTCAACGTTTGGGCGATTTTTGCGTTTTGCCCGAGATTTCAGGCGGGAAGAAGCGTTTCAATTGCCGTATCAACATCGAATGCGAGCTGGTGATCAGTTCGTGGTCGTGCGCCTGGGCGATGCCTGCGAATTTCTCAGCAAGAAGGACTACGTGGACAACTGGCAGAGTGAAATGCACGAAACGTTCTGCTATTGGTCATTTGCGGATTGGCGGACCGCCGTGGAGCAAGCTGGCTTTCAAGTGCATCCCGCGTCGCGTGCCTATGCGAATCCTTGGCTGATCGAGAATCGCTATCGCGGGAAAGCGGACCTTTTCGATGAGCGCGGTGACGAACTCATCCCCCGCGACTATCCCGTCACCAATATGTTGCTCGTGGCGGAGAAGAACTAGATTGACTCGGGCTCGCATGCCACATACTGAAACATTTTCACCTGGCCAGGGCGAGCGTAATGGTATCCTTGTCCGAGCGTGAAACCCAATTGTCGACAAGTCTCATGATCATCCAAGCTTTCGACCCCTTCGGCCAGCGGTGTGATGCCGAGGTCGAGCGTGATGCGTACCAATTGTTCCAGCATCTTCTGCTTGCGTGGACTGGCGGCATGAATACCGCGAACTAGCGAGATATCATATTTGAGAATGTCAGGTGTCGCTTCGATCAATTCATGCAAGCGGGCTTGCCCAGAACCAAAGTCGTCGTAGGCCAAGCGTATGTTCAGATCCTTGAGGAACTCAAGCAACGTTTGAATGCTGCTGGTGTTCGTAACCGCCGCTTCGTGAATCTCCAGAACTATCGGTTGATCGGGAGCGTGCGTGCGCAAATCGCTCAGAGAACCGCGCAGTGTGCTGAGATCGATCAGTTCGATGGGATGGGTGTTGAGGTAGATTTCCGTCTTGCCGGGAAGTTGCGCGCTGGCACGCATCCCTTCACGACGAAACAGGCGACTTAGCTCCGCTTCCATGCTGAAGCGCGAGGCCGTCTTGAACATGATCTCGGGTGAAGAGAGGCCTACTAGCCGACTTCGTCCGAGAACTTCGTAGCCCGTTGTGCGTAAAGTCTGCGTGTCAACGATGGGTTGGAAGAAGGGGACGACGGCGCACTCTTCGATAAGCTTGTTGAATTGGATCGCCGCTAAAGCCGCGTCATAGGCGTCGGCCGCCAAGGTCATCGGCGCGGCGCGGGCGTCAGCATGACCAACTTGAAAAACTTCCTCGGCGAATTGCACCAAGTCGCCTGAATCCAGCAGCGCTTCGCCGTCGACAACCGGCACGCCATTTACAAATGTGCCGTTGGTACTCTTCAAGTCGCGCAAACACAGTTGTTGATCTTTGATTGCCAGGACTGCATGCTGGCTCGATACGGTGGGCTTGAAGATGCGCAGCCCGGCGTTGGTCGCTCGCCCGACGATGAGCGGCGTACCGTCGATGGGTAGAAATACCTGCTGACCGGAGGCATGGTCTACCAAGCACCAAACCGGAAGGGAGGCTGTCGCGTTGGTCATGGGAATAGGAATCTCGGAGTGGGCAGTCGCGGGAGATCATCCCCCTGAAAGAAATACTTTTATTTAGGCCCAGAGGCAAGCCGATTCGAGGGAAGTTGCCACGGTCTCAGCCCGACCGCCAATAGGACTGTAGTATTTGCGCTTAGTCTACTGGTTATGACGATGTTCCAGGTTGGTTCGTGACGTTCATTGCCAGTGCAGTGGTCGATTGCTATGCTCGGCAAACACTCGATTTTTCCTCTCATTTTTGGGCGTGCGCATGTCACCGATTCAGGCCGTCGTTTTTGATCTCGATGGAACGTTGCTTGATACGCTATCGGATATCGCGGCTGCTGCGAATTTCGTCATGGCCGAATTGAGTATGCATCAACATCCAGAGCACAGCTATCGACAGTTTGTGGGTTTAGGTGTACGCAAGTTATTCGAGGCCGCGCGGCCGGAAGAGATGCGGACGATGGACGTGATCGACGAATGCGCCGCGAGGTTTCAAGTCGCCTACGAGCGAGAGTGGGATGCACGCACGACGATTTATGATGGCGTGGACGATCTGCTCGACGCCCTCGTGGATCAAAATCTGCCCTTGGCGGTGCTTTCGAATAAGCCACATCCCTTTACCGTGAAATGCGTGGAACGGTTTCTGTCTCGCTGGCCATGGGCGATGGTGTTGGGACAAAGTGAAGCTTGGCCGCGCAAACCTGATCCGGCCGGCGCGCTAGAAATTGCCCGCCATTTGCAGGTGTTGCCGCCAGACTGCCTCTATGTTGGCGACACGAAGACCGACATGCAAACAGCGGTCGGCGCTGGTATGTTGCCCGTTGGCGTCGCCTGGGGATTTCGCGAAGCGGAAGAATTACTCCAGCACGGCGCCGTCGTGGTACTGCAAAAACCACGCGAATTGCTGGCGTTGATCGTGGATCGTCGGTCGCCAAGCAATTGACCCCGTCGCCTGCAACGTCCATAGTAAGGGTGGTCGTCCTAAGTATTCCGCCCTCGCTAGCCTGCCCGTAGAGTTGTTTTCATGAATCGAGCAACTTTTCTTTCCTTTGTCTTTGCGTTGATCTGTGCGAATTGTCTGGCCAATGAGAAGGAACCCGCTTTTTCTACGGACATTGGGCCTCTACTGAAAAGTCACTGCGTGAAGTGCCATGGTGGCGACGCGAAAGAAGCGGAAGTTGATTTGGCCAAGTTCGTCGATGAAGCTGCTGCCCTGCGTTCCAAGAAACTCTTGCGCCGCGTCCTGGCCCAGATCGAAAGTGGCGATATGCCGCCAGTTGACGAGCCAGAACTTCAGCCGACGGACAGGGCGATGCTGGTGACTTGGACAAAATCCGCCTTGGCACGTCCCGTGCAAATTGATGACGCCGCGCGCGACCCGGGACCAGCGATCATTCGTCGACTGACGCGCACGGAATACAACAATACGATCCGCGACTTGCTCGGCGTCGAATACGATGTAGCTGGAGCGGTAGGCATGCCTGACGAAAGCGTGAGTCAAGGCTTCGACAATCTAGCGGAAGCACTCAAGTTGCAGGCCGTATTGTTGGAAAAGTACTTCGCCGCCGCGGACAAAGCCCTCGAACGTTTCTCAACACCTATTACCAATCCCGCCAATGCGTCGGACCAGCAGGCGGAGCAACGACGACAAGCGGCCTACGATCGTATCCTGTACATCAAGCCGGGCGAAGGACTTTCCAAGCGGCAGGCAGCCAGACAAATTATGCAACGATTCCTGCTGCAGGCCTACCGACGACCGCCGGAAGGCTTGGAAGTCGAGCGATATCTGAAAGTCTTTGAAGTCGCTGGCGCAGGTCAACAACCGTTTGAACAAGGTGTTTTGGCGATGCTCAAGGCCGCCTTGGTTTCGCCCAACTTCTTATTGCGAATCGAGGAGAACCGCGCGCCGGAGGGTTCGCGTGATGCCTATCGGATAAGTGAGTACGAACTTGCTTCGCGGTTGTCCTATTTCCTTTGGTCCAGCATGCCGGATGATCGACTCTTTACTTTGGCGAGCGAAGGCAAGCTTTCAGATCGCACTGTTTTGAACGAGGAAGTACGCCGGATGCTTGCCGACCCTAAAGCGCGAGCGCTCACCGACAACTTCGCTGGCCAATGGTTGCAATTGCGCCGTCTGCCGAGTGCGCGGCCCAGCAGTGAGTTCTTCCCGACACTGACGCCGCAGCTTCGGCAATCAATGTACGAGGAAACGGCGCTCCTGTTCGATAGTATTCGCCAAGAGGATCGCAGCTTGCTCTCGTTGCTCAACGCCAACTACACCTTTGTTAATGGCCCGTTGGCGGAACACTACGGTATCGCAGGCGTCACCGGAGCGAAGTTTCAGCGCGTTGAATTGAAGGCCGACGACGTGCGTGGTGGCTTACTTGGCATGGCGAGTATTCTGACCTTGAACTCCCACACTTTCCGGACGAGTCCGACGATGCGGGGCAAATGGATCTTGGAAGTCGTCTTTGGCACGCCGCCACCACCTCCGCCAGCGAATGTCAGTCAGTTAAAAGAAGAGACTGAGGAAGGCCAGGAACCGAAGGATTTTCGCGAAACGCTCGCCCAGCACGCCAAGGATGCCACATGCGCGAGTTGTCACAAACGCATCGATCCACTTGGCTTTGGGCTGGAGAACTTCGATGCGATCGGTCGCTACCGCCAGACGCATGGTGGTGCTCCCATCGATGCGACCGGTGTTTTGCCCGGTGGCGAGAAGTTCTCTGGTGTCCGAGAACTCAAGAAGATCGTACTCCGTCGTCAGGATGACTTCGTCCGCAATATCGCCGCACAAATGACGAGCTATGCGCTCGGTCGGGAACTCGGCTATGATGATGAAGTCTTCGTCGAGAACCTGATGTTGGAATTGGCCGAGCAAGACTACAAGCTGTCGGTGCTAGTAAACGGGATTGTTCACAGTTTCGCGTTCGATCATCGCCGCAATTTGACCGATAAATAGCGGGAGAGAAAACCATGCCATTCACACGTCGAACATTATTACGTGGCGCAGGTGCGGCGCTGGCCTTGCCACTTCTGGATGCCATGCTGCCCGCGCGGGTGATGGGGCAAGATGGGGAGGCGGAAGTCAAGCCGCCGTTGCGGATGGGCATCTTCACGGTGACAGGCGGCACGGTGCTGGAATCGTGGAAGCCCAACGAGCAAGGCAAACTGACGACATTGCCCTCGATTATGCGGTCGTTGGAATTTGCGAAGGACGAGTTGCTGGTTCTGTCTGGGCTGTCGCAGAGCGGGGCTTCGGAAGATCTCAACGGCCACGAACACGCCGCTTACTTGCACCTCACTTGCGCGGACAAGGCAGGCAAGAAGAATGGCAAATCGTACGCATCACCTTCGATCGACCAGGTCGTGGCGGAGCGCATGGGAGACTTTACTTATCTCCCCTCGCTGGAGTTTGGGCTAAGCAATCACGAGACGAAGTACTCGTTCTTGAATGCCGAGACGCCTGTCCCCTATGAAGTAAATCCCCGCTTGGTGTTTGAGCGGATGTTTCGCGGGCGGCGGCCGTCGCTGCCGAATTGGCGTACAAATGCCATGAAGCAAGCGGACAAGATCCGCAGTAGCGCGTCAAGCGATACCATCGAGCGGAGTGTTCTCGATTTGGTCCGCGATGAAGCAGAAAGTTTAAAACGAAAGTTGGGCAACGTCGATCGACGGCGCATCGACGAGTACCTGACAGCCGTTCGCGCGGTCGAAAAGAAGATCGCCTTCATCGAAGATCGCCAAAGGCAAGATGCACTCGACTTCGCGAATACCGCCGAAGGAAAGCAATTATTGTTGCCGAAGAATCTGCCGGCCGAAGGATTGCCTGAGTGGGAAATATCGCAGCCTGTGATGCGCGATCCCGAGAAGCATGGCGATTACATCCGCTTGATGGCCGATTTGATGGTGCTGGCGTTTCAGACCGATACCACGCGCGTGTGCACCTTCGCCGCTGGCAGCGATGAAGCGATGTTTCCGGGAGTGGTGACGGTTGGCTATGAACGGCATTGCCATACCTTGGAGCATCAAGGCAATGCGGGACGCGTGGAAGATGCCGATCCGATCGCGCGCGAAGCGTGCCGGCAGATCCACGAATGGTACACGTTGCTGTTCGCCGAAATGGTGCGCAAACTACGCGACATCGATGAGTGTGGCGAACCCTTGCTCAACCATTGTCTGTTGCTCTATACGTCGTACATGGCCGACGGTGGTCACGGCCGCGATGACTACCCTTATCTCCTGGCCGGCAAAGCCAATGGCACATTGCAAACCGGTCGGCATTTAGAGTTCCAGAAGAACACACCTGTCGCCAATCTCTACTTGGAAATTGCTGCACGAATGGGTGTGAAGTTGGATCACTTTGGCAATAGCCATACGTCCAAGCATGCCGCCTATGAGGGCCGTTTGCCGGGTTTGGTGTAATCGAGTTGGATGGTACGTTCTGGAAGGTAAATCAAATAATGTTCGTCGCGGTGGGACAAAACGGTTTGCGAATGACCTCTAAGGATGGTGCGTCTTGGCAGCATATTCAGACTGGCAAAGTGGGGGAAATGTTTCGCGCGATCGCCTACGGACGAGAGCGGTTTGCGGCGGTGGGAAGCTATGGCGGCGATAACATTACCGCAGTCAGCAAGGATGGCCAAACTTGGGAACTCGGTAAAATAGAGGCTCGCTATACGAAGTACTTTCGTGGCTTGGGGTTTGGCAAGGACTTTTTTCTCGGCCTGGGTGGCGATCCCGGCAGCGTCGGCGCGTCAAAGCCCTTTGTGATGACATCGACCGATGGTCAGAAATGGAGCGAAATCCAGAGCATCCCCGGCAAGCACATTCTTCGGCGGGTCGCCTGGGGCAATGATCGCTTCGTCGCCGTGGGTGATCGCGGCCGCCGTGCGACTTCTCCCGATGGACTAGCGTGGGAAGATGTCGCTGACGCTAAAGCAATCGATACGCTCGTCGATGTCGCCTTTGGCCAAGGCAAGTTCGTGGGCGTCGGCTTACATGGTTTGCGATCAATGAGCGAAGATGGCTTGAAGTGGACCGAGGCGATTCGCGGCCACGAAGGCGAACACCTCAACACGATTCTTTGGACGGGTGACGCTTTTGTCGCTATCGGTGCCGGCGCGACGTTTCGATCGTCCGACGGCGTCGACTGGGAACGCTCACCGAACAAGGATGCGCCGACGACGGCGGCGTTTGGAGATGGCCTGTTCGTGGGTTCGCTCTGGAAAGGGCGAATCGTGGTTTCCACCGATGGCGTTGTCTGGAAGGAAGTCCACAAGAGCGAATTGCATATTGAGTCCATCGCCTACGGCAACGTCTAGTCGCCAGCTATCGACGACAACTCGGGCATTCCATTACAAAGCGCGAAATGCCGGCACCGCGTGAGCGTCGCAATTGCATCACGTCGCCGCAATGCGGGCAATACTCCGCGGCTCCCGTATCACCATCGTCTTGCTCTGACTTCGTCTGGCAGTCGCGGCAGAGCGTAGCTTTAGGGAAAAGTTCTAAACGCTCGGACGGGATGATCGCTTTGCAGCGCTCGCAGGCCTTGGCATCTCCCCAATCCTCGTCGGCGAATTCATCGCGTGAAGGTTCCACCGCCAGTCCCTGTCGACCACAGGCAGCGCAGCTCCAACCGGAGGCATTCGATTTCAGCAACTCCACCACGAGCGAAACATCAGGATCTTTCGCCCTTTTAAGCAAGCCGGCGGCGCGCAGCCGCGCGAGCATATCGGTCAAGGAGAGCTTTTCGCGCTCCGCGCAACCAAGGCAAACAAGATCATGATCGTCGGACATGCTATCGTACTCTTGTGCGGGGCTGTCTCAGCCTGGATACCATACTTTCCGTGGATCGGCAGGCGAACGAACGTAGTCGAAAGCTTCGTCGGCGAGGCGTTGCATATTGTACTTCGCTCGCCAATTCAGCAAAAACTTTGCCTTGGCGTTATCCAACCACGTGCTGTGGTATGGTGTTTTCACAGGCATGCTTGGCATACCGCGAGTTACGTGCAAATGCTCCGCCAACTCGCCATAGTCCACGGGTTCATCGAGACAGATGTTGAAAGTTTGCTGACGAGCGCGAGGATGATCGAGAGCAAGCATGATCGCATCGACCAGATCATCGACATGCACAAAGTTGCGCTTCACAGGCTGGTCGGTCGGATCAAGCATAATTGGCACCGCGCCGCTGGCGATGCAACGATCCGCTTGCTC
>JBGSHH010000796.1:0-8191 GCA_041752355.1 Pirellulaceae bacterium
TTCACTGGGATAGTCGACCCATACCTGAAACATGAAGCGATCGAGCTGCGCTTCCGGAAGCGGATAAGTCCCTTCCTGCTCGATCGGGTTCTGTGTCGCCAGCACGAAGAACGGCTGTGGCAAGAGATGTCGCCGACCACCGACAGTCACTTGCTGTTCCTGCATCGCTTCCAGCAACGCCGCTTGCGTTTTGGGAGGGGTGCGATTGATCTCGTCAGCTAGCACGATGTTGGCGAATATCGGCCCAGGAAGAAAACGGAACTCGCGAGCGCCGGTCGTCTTGTCTTCCTGGATCACTTCCGTACCGGTGATATCCGAAGGCATCAAATCGGGCGTGAATTGCACACGATTAAACTGCAGCGCGAGCGCGTTGGCGACCGTGCGAATCATGAGCGTCTTGGCCAATCCTGGCACGCCGACCAGCAAGCAATGTCCGCGCGCGAACAAGGCGATCAGCAATTCCTCGATCACTTGTTGTTGACCGACAATCACTTTGCCCAGTTCGGTCGTGATATGACCATACGCCTCGTGCAATTCATGCACGAGCTTCAGATCGTCATCGGAGATGTTATTCACAAGGCGAATTCCTGATTGTCGTTGTGTCAACTGCCTCACCGGTTCCCAAGGTGCTCCTTGGAAACGAGCAAACTCACGGCGGATTACGAAATGCCTGCAGCTTCTTGGCCCCGGCGATAAACAAGGTCTCATTGGCCAACAATAAATTACCGCCCTGAGCATCGCGCTCGACGAGATCAATGTACCGCACAGCGACTGGCGACTTGCGATCGGTCGGTGCCGCGAAGACGAGTACTCGCTCCCGCGTAGGCCAATACACATGCTCGCCTGCCAGCAACCCGCGAGCAAAACCGGGCGGCGATGGCAACGCATAGCCTGGCGCATCTTTACGCGGCGGCGGGAATTGCCCCGCATAGCGCCCACTAAATACGTCGAACCAATAGATATAGTCGCCGCTGGCCACCAAATTGTTCTGTTGCACGCCCAGTAAATGCACCACATCCGAAGCAATCTCGACAGGCGAACTCCAAATCAACTGGCCAGTACCGGCATCCAAACCAAATAGTCGATCGCCATCACTTGGCGCGCAAATGACCACCCCTTGATAGACGACGCAGGGAGTCAAATCGCGAAAGAAGTGCCGATCGCGCCGATCGGGGTCCTGGCTGGGGAATGCACCACGCGGATACTGCATCACCCATTCCAGTCCGCCATCGTTCGTTCGCAACTTGGCAATGCAGCCGAGATTCGTGTTGTAGTACAGCGCCCCTTCGGCCAGCGTGAGCAAGTTGTGCGAGAGTTCATCGCGAGCTCCATGGCCCGGTGTGCTGGCAGCGGCTATCGAGCGACGCCAGCGCAATTCGCCCGTTGCCAGGTCAAAGCAAGCGACATGCGCTTGCGAGTTGATCTGATCATGCTTGCGCATGCCGACATACAAGTTTGCTCCATCGCAGACTGGCGTTCCTTCAAAATTCCATTCTGCGCTCTCGGGCCGCAACGGAAAGCCTCGCATCATCAAGCCTTGCGCTTTCAGATCGAGTCCGACGATAATTCCCTGTCGTTCCGCCTCGGCCGGGTTGGGCTCGACGAACGTCGTCACGCGCGATCCCATCCGCGCAAAGAGCTTATCGTCGTGCACCGTCAACGTCGTGCGCATCACGCCGACATAGGGACGGGTGCGCGGATGCGGTTCGGACGTAGGATACTCGCTCTCTTCATTCACATTTCGATCGACGGGAAAGCGATAGATCACACCGTCATTTTCGCCTGATGGCCAGAGCGGCTGTCCATCGGCGCGTTTAAGTGCGCGAATCCGTTCATGCTCCGCCACGAGCACGGCGTCTTGCCAGGCGATGGGATGGTAACTGAATAAGCCGCGATGATCTTCCGCCACGCGAGGGCGACCGCTGCCAATCGCTTCCCGATCGGAAGTGACCACCGCTAAAGGGGTCTCCCACGCGAGGTTGCCTGAGGGATCGAGTTCGCGCGGCGCGACGCGCGAGCGCGCTGGATCACCAGCGAACGTTGGCCAAATCCCTTGCGACGCTGGCGAGGCCCAAGTCTTGCTTTGCTCCCAGAGCGCGCCGAGCAACTCGACATAGCGTCCCTCGCGTCCACCGATCTTGCCGCTGGCTTCGGGATACAGACGCTTGAGAATCTCCAGTTCCAGCGTCGCGCGCTCGCGGTTGCCTTCCATGATGGAAACTAGCGCCAGTCGCGCCCTGACATCGGCCAGCGGAATAGTGCTATCGGGATAGACGAGCCAATTGGGATCGGCGCTGGCGCTCTCCAGCGCTGCGGCGATCTTGGGCCACTGCATGTCGAGGTCGATACCGCGCAGACCTAGCCAGAGCGGCCGTCCCGCCGGAACCGCCCAAGCGGGATCGACTTTCGCTGGGGTGCGAGTTTGCGGATGAATGCGCTCCCAGGCGCTGCGCGCCGCCGTGTAACGTCCTTCGCTGAGCGCGAGCTCACCGAGTTGCCACAGAGCATCGTCACCAAAGCTGCTGGCAAAGAACGTGTTGACGACGCGCTCAAGCTGCGCTGCGTCGCGCTCGGCCATGCCCTGTTTCAGCCAACGCTCGGCGATGCGATCGACACGCGTGCGATAGAGGGCCAGCGTCGGCGGTGAAAGACTGGCCAGCGATGCAAGGCGCAAGTTGCAGACATAACGCACCGGATAGTAACGCACAAAGGGCGTCTTGCGACCATCTTTGGACTCCAGCAGCGGCATCAATTTGTCGCCATCGAATTCCATCACGCGACGGAGAATCTCGACCGCCTCGTCCCCTTGGTTATCAGCCAAGAATTGTTCGACGCGATCAAGATGCGAACGATTGGCGTTATCGATCAAGTCGAAACGAGGCTCGACCAGCGCTTCGATATCTAGCTGAAACTGGGCCGCGCAATCGCTCGCTGCCAGCGTGACGAAAACGCTCGCCAGGAGCATCCATCGTCTCAGGCGAGCGTGTATCGGCGGCATGGGAAAGTGTCTCAGCTGGTCACATGGAGTAAGAGAACAAGCCAGCAACTACGACGACGCCACAAAACCTTCCATGTAACGTCCCAGCAAAAATGCGGCGATACCGAAGGCGGTCCACAGCACCATATCACTCACGCCGAAATGGCGACCCAGCCCATCACTCACCTGCGCCAAGCAAGCGAGAGGCAGGATGACGAGCCCGATGATTTGCAGGATTTTCGCCACGGTTTTCATGCATTTATCGTATCTCTATTGGGAGGCGGAAACAAGCAAGCATCACGTGGGATAGAACTGCGGCCTGCCGTGCGCTTAAAACTTCAGGCGAGGTCGCCCACGCCACGAGTCCTACTCAATCACGCGTCTCACTTGTATGATGTAGCGCACTCCTTCCTCTCCCGCCTTTTCGCTGGCAGTTCCTGCTCATGCGACGTTATCTCACCTTGGTCTGGCGCGCGTTGCGATTACGATGCCCGATGTGCGGCCAAGGCAAGCTGTTTCGCGGCTGGTTTCGCATGCACAGCCAATGCTCGCATTGCGGCATCTCATTTGAGCGCGAGCCGGGCTTTTATCTGGGCTCGATCTACTTTAACTATGGCTTGACCGCCTTGATCACGGCGATCGCCTATCCCGTGCTGATGTTCAACAAGATTCTGTCGGACGCGCAATTGTTGCCCCTGACACTGGGCTTCGCGGTGCTGTTTCCGATCTGGTTCTTTCGCTACGCGCGCAGCCTCTGGCTGGGCTTCGATCAGTTTATCGATCCCCGGCAGGGAGAATCGGGCACGGATAAGTAGTGCGAGTCGCGTGCTTAGACGTTCAGTAGTTCGCGCTCGGCGGGGACTTCAGCAGGCGTCGTTTCGCGGACTTCGCACGACTTGGCTTCCGCTAATTGCAGCGCCAACTTCGCCCGTTTGCGGCGGTCCAGCACCACCAAGTAATAGAAGTAACTGGTGAGACAGGTGAAGATCAAAAACGGCATCGACATCATGAAGATGATGCTCCAGCCGTAGCCGCGGACCAGATTTTGTCGCTGCGGATCGTTGGCGGCGAGTGCATCCTTGCAGGTGGGACAAGCCGACGCCACCGCTTCCACGCAGACCACCAGCAGCAGTCCCGCCGCCAGTATCAGCCAAGGTCGCCATTTTTGTGCTTGAAACATTTCAACCTCACAGACAATTCGCGTCTCTATCAGTATACCTTTCGGTCACCGCGGCGGGTAGAGTTGATACAGCATCAGATAAACCACCACACCGGTAACGGAAACATAGAGCCAAATTGGGAACGTCCATTTGGCGAGGCGGCGGTGGAAGACTCGCCAATCCTTTAGGCCGGCGACGATGGTTGTGATCGCCAAAAAAGGGACCAGCGCCGCCAGCACTACGTGCGTGAGCAAAATGGCGAAGTAAGTGTAGCGTATGGCCGGGCCAGGATAGTCGGGGAATTTCTTGCTACCGGCGAAGTAGTGGTACAACAGGTAGCAAACCAGAAACACGCAGGAGACGCCGAAGCAACTTAGCATCGTCCATTTGTGCGCGGCTTCGCGACGCTGCTTGATCAAGATCAAACCCGCGACCAGGAGCAACGTCGCTAGCGCGTTAAGCGAAGCGTTGATGTGCGGCAAAACCAGATACCAATCGTCCAAGCAAATCCTCGCGTACTGTTAGTTAGGGTGCAACCGCTTCTGCCGTCACGGATTCATCGGCGGTCTTGCCCGCTTCGTCCGTCGGTTTATCGGCTTCATCGGCCGCTTCCTCACTGTGTAGATCGTCTCCCGCCGCACCTTCGGTTTTGAATTCTGCCGGCGGTTCGGTTTCCGCCAATAGTTTCTTTAACATCGGCCGAATCTGCGCGAACTCCTCCGGCGACTTGCGGCCATTGGTGGAGTAGTAACCCCGCGGGTTGCCCCACTTGTCCATTAAAATCAACCGCGAACCATGTGTGCCCTTATCGACCGGCACGCTGAACATCTCCGCGCCCACACGGCGAATGTAGGTCAAATCGCCTGTCAGGAAGAGCCAATCATCGGCCGACTTGGTATAGGTATGCGCATATTCGCGCAGTCGCTGCGGCGTATCGCGCTCGGGGTCGCAGGTAATGCTAACGAAGGTCACGCCTTGGGGTCCAAAATCCTTAGCGATCTGCGCGATGGCTTGATTCTGCTGATGGCATTCGCCAGGGCAATCGGCAAAGAAGAAACTCGCCGCCCACACTTGACCATCGAGATCGGCCGACTTGAATTCCTTGCCGTTACGCTCGGTCAACGTGAATTCGTTGAGCCAACCCTCTGGTACATCCTTCTTGCGGCGCGGCTGCGGACGTGTGTCATTGGTTGGCGTTGTGGCCAGCACGCCGACTTCCACAGGCGGAGTGCGA
The DNA here is from genome assembly GCA_041752355.1 of Pirellulaceae bacterium. GTDB lineage: Bacteria > Planctomycetota > Planctomycetia > Pirellulales > Pirellulaceae > JAEZGD01. The sequence continues at coordinate 5,372 of JBGSHH010000796.1, forward strand.
CGATTGTTCGCTAGCCAAATCAAACCCACGCCTGAGAGTAATAGACCGAGCGCCGAGACGCCGAGTAGGGCTTTATTCATTGTGCATCTCCCGCCGTGCGCTGCCCGGCGATCCACCAGGCGGCGACAAACATTGCCAACGCGAACAAACAAGTCACCAACCAACAAAGCAGCGGTTCGGGCGTCCACACTTGCGTGAGCGACTGCGTATCACTGAAGACCAACTGTCGAGCGCCGGCAACTGCATAAGTAAGCGGATTTAATCGCATCACCCAATGCATGCCCCATTCGCTCCAGGCGGCGCCCGCCGTGAGCGCGGGAATTGGGAAGAACGCGCCCGACAATAGCCACATCGGCATCAGCACAACGCTCATGATGGCATGGAAGCCTTGCGTCGATTCCATCCGCCACGCAATGACAACTCCCAGCGAGGTTAGCGCCACCGCCGAAATCAACATCAAGAGCGTGAGCAGCGCTATCGCCAGCGGCCCCATCGATATCTTTAACAGTAGCGCCAGTGCGAGAAAGATCAAGCCTTGAAAGAGCGCGATTGCCGTGCCACCGAGCACCTTCCCCAGCACCATCGACCAGCGCGGGCAAGGAGCAATGAGCACCGCTTGCAGTAAGCCTTCGCGGCGGTCTTCGATGATCGAAATTGTGGTAAAAATCGCGGTGAACAGCAGGATCAGCATCAGCGATCCCGGAAAGTAGTACTCCAAAAAATTCGGCGAATTGGCTGCTCCCAAACTAAACGAGCGACTGAAGCCCGCGCCGAATAGCAGCCAAAACAACACCGGCTGGCCGATCGCGCCGACGACGCGGTTGCGCTGTCGAAAGAAGCGCACGATCTCGCGCCAGCACAACACTTGCGTCGCCAGCCAGGGACTGGGGCGAGGTGCGGCAACCGCCGACGCGTGATGTTTGGCTTGCGCCGCCATCGAGGCGGGATTGTTATGTAGCGTGGTGCTCATGGCGCGGCCTCCTCCGCTTGCCAGAAGCGGTGGCCGGTCCGCTCGATGAAGACATCTTCCAGAGTGGGCTTGCCGAGCGTGATCGACGCGATGCGACCGGGGAAAGCTTCCACGATCCGCGTGATCCATTGATGTCCTTGCGCTTGTTCCAGACGCACGCGACCATCGACCACGCGCGATTCAACTCCTAGCGTCGTTTGAATATCCGTCGCTAGCGCGCTGGGATCGAATGTTTCGATGGTGATGGAATCGCCCCCCACCGTCGCCCGCAAATTCTCAGGCGTGTCGAGGGCGACCAACTCTCCGCGATTCAATATGGCGATGCGATCGGCTTTGTCCGCTTCTTCCAAGAGATGTGTGGTGAGGATGATGGTCACGCCGGATTCCTCGCGGAGTCGTGTGAGATAGGCCCAGAGATCGGCACGCGCGCCGGGATCAAGTCCTGTGCTCGGTTCATCCAGCAGCAGCAGATCGGGACGATGGATCATGCCCTTGGCGAGTTCCACGCGCCTTCGCAAACCGCCGGAGAGCTTTTCGACCAATTCATTGGCGCGATCGGCAAGGCCCAATTGCTCGAGCATCTCTTGTTGTCGCGAACGCAATGTTTCGCCACCAAGTCCATACAAGGCCGCTTGCAGGCGGATGTTTTCCACCACGGTGAGTTTCTTATCGAGGCTCGGCGACTGGAAGACGACGCCTAGTCGCATCCGCACGTCGGCGACGTTACGTCGCAGATCGTAGCCGAGAACTTGCACCTCGCCCGATTGAGGCGGTAGCAAGGTGGAGAGGACGCGAAAGAGGGTCGTTTTGCCGCCACCATTGGGGCCGAGAAACACAAAGATCTCGCCCGGCTGAATCTCTAGCGAGAGCCCCTTGAGTGCTTGACGCTGTCCATAGCGATGCGAAAGCTCGATAAGTTGGACCGCGACAGAACTGCTCATGGTTTCCCAGTGACGTGGCGTTTAGTGCTCCGCCTTGTTTGCGTCATGCTCGTGACCATCATGCGACTTTTGCAAATCCTCTGGTGAGAACGGCAGCGGCGGTCCGTGGTGTTCGCCGCCATGCGTCACGGAACGCTCTCCCAAGACCGCCGGGGCGGCATGTTCGAGGCGTTCTTGGGAGTAGTGGCGCGTCCGAAATCCGATATCCGGCACCAGCATCAACACCAAGAAGCAACTCATGATGCTGGCCGGAATCGTGAGAACATATTTCCAGTTCGCTTCCCAGATCATGTGCATGAAAAATGCGATCACCAGAAACGCCTTCGCGCAGGAGACCGCCATCATGATCGACCAACCGGCGACCGGTGTTTGCATGAGCGACGAATTCGCCACGGCGAAGGAGATAATGGTGAGTACCAGCAAGGCACCGAACACTATCAAGTATTTGCCGACGCCACCGTGCGAATGTTCGCCAGCGTGACCGTGAGCGGCGTGTGCATGATCAGACATAAATCGCTATCTCCCAACACTTCGCCTGACTGCGAAGCGGCCAACATCTACAATTAGAACAAGTACAACAAGGGGAACAGGAAGATCCACACCAAATCGACGAAGTGCCAATACAAACCAGTCGCTTCCAAAAAGTTCGCTCGCTTGGCATCCAAGGTCATAGGCAACGCCAAGGCGAAGACGAACAGGCCAACCAACACGTGAATCGCGTGAAAGCCGGTCATTAGAAAGTAAGTGCTCGCCCACATGTTGCCAGAAGGGATCTTCATCGGCAGACGCAACCAAGGTTCCACGGCGTTCAAACCGACCTCGCCATGACCGCCCGACTCGCCTTCGTGATGTGGCGCGAAGTAGTCGCCGCCTGGCAGGAACTTGGGAATGATGGCGATGCGTCCTGCC
>JBGSHH010000797.1:0-7057 GCA_041752355.1 Pirellulaceae bacterium
GGCATGGGTCCGCGTAGTTCGATCGTGAGATAGCTAATACAGCGCGAAGCATCGAGCACATACGGCGCGGCAAAAGCATTGGTAGGACAGGCATCCAAACAGGCCGTGCACGTCCCGCAATGATCGGTGGCAAATGGCGTATCGGGAGGCAGTTCCAAGTCGGTCAACAGCGCCGCCAAGAAGAACCAACTTCCCTGCTGCCGATTCAACAAGAGTGTATTCTTGCCCACCCAACCCAAGCCTGCGAGTTGTGCGAACTCGCGTTCTAGGAGTGGCGCCGTATCGACGACGCCGCGCACACTGGCGGTCGGCGTTTGCGCGCGCAGCCAATCAGCCAGCGCGTGCAATCGGTCGTGAATTAAATCGTGATAGTCGGTCGTGCCCCAGGCATAGCGCGAGACTCTCCCCTGCCCCGGCTCGATGGATTGGGGTTCCAACGTTCGATAAGGCAGCGCCAGCATCACCACGCTGCGGACCCCCGCCAACACGTGTCGCGGATGTTCGTAGGCGACGGCCCGATCGGTGAGAAATCGCATTTCGCCAGCAAATCCTGCGGCTAACCACTCGTGAAATCGACTCACCCCCTGCGGCGAGATGGCCGGCGCGATGCCAGCCAGCACAAAGCCCTGTGCGGCGGCTTGAGCCTTCAAATCGGCGGCGAGTGTGTGGTAGCTCAATGCAGAGGACACGGGAATTCTTGAAAAGCGAGGATTGTCAGGCGATGGGAGGGCAATTAGTCTGGGATTGGGGAGCGACTCGCCCCCGTCACACGCAACAGAGAGGTTCGCATCATGAAGTCACTAAAATATGTCCTGCCGATGATGGTTGCGCTGGCGATGTTCGCCTTCGCCGGTCAAGCTTCGGCCCAATGTGGTGGTGGGGGCATCGGCAACTGCTGGTTCGGCAATTTGAATGCCTACGGCAGCAGTGGCACGCTCTATGGTAGCGGTTATTTGCCGGTCCCGCCGTACTTTGCGATCCACCCGCCGGTGTATTACAGCCACAACTATTATCGTCCTTACGGCACCTCGCCGTTTGCTCAATCAGGCAATGCTGCGATGGTGGTGGCTCGTCCCACGCCACAGATGGTGATGAATCCGCACGTGGCACCGGCAAACGTCAAGAACAAGCCGGCTGCGGATAACACCGCCCGCGCCGAAATGATCATGAATCCGTACTTCGTCTCCGGACAAAAACCCGGCCAGGGGCGGCTGGCAAGCAGCGACAATCGCTAACTCGCGTTAACGAAACTTCTGCTTGAACCCAAAAAAGGCGAACCACGATGGCTCGCCTTTTTTATTGACACTAACCCGCAGCATTAGCGAGAGTGCGATTCACTTCTGATTCACAATATCGCCGGCGGCGCGGGTGAAGAGCGAGGCGAAGACTTCGGCGTCGATAGTTTCCGATTCAAAGCGGGCCGAGCCATCCCCCATGGCATAAATACAGCCGCCGGGGTGAAAGCTAAAGATTTCATTGCCGTTGTGGCAGTTCATCATCGAACCGCCGCCACACGTATCGTGGACATGGAAGTACGACTCCACATCCGCCCATCGCGAGCCAGAAACCGTACCGCTGCCCACCGTCCCTCCCTTGGTGTACTTGGTGGGGCGAGCGCAATCCTCGAAGTACATGAACGAATTCGAGAGACCATCGCGGATATCGGCCGGGCGCGTTTGCTTCAGCTGCAACATGCTTTCCCAGTTCGCGCGATTCTGGATCTGATTCGAGGAGATCAGCGTGGTGCGCGCTGGCGTCGTGAGCAGCGTACACGCGGAATAGTCACTGATCCATTTGGCCGTACCACGCGGTGCAGAGGGGCAGCGCAGAAAGGGGATGTCAACTTCAACCGCGCCGCGATTAGCGCTGTTGTTCCAGTCCTTATCGAAGCGATACATCGTATAAATGTTCATCTGTTCGAGTTGTGGCAGGATGTATGGAATCATATTGTGCGAAGTGGGCGTAGTTGCATACGCAGGCGGATACTCCGTCATGGCGTTCTCATAGTTGTGAACTGCCAGTGCGATCTGCTTCATGTTGTTGGTGCATTGCATCCGCCGCGCTGCTTCGCGCGCCGCTTGAACGGCAGGCAGCAATAGCGCCACCAGCACTCCAATGATGGCAATCACCACCAATAGTTCCACGAGCGTAAAGCCGGGTCGTTTGTGAGCATTCATGAGCCGCATCCTTGTGTATCTGTTCCGAGTGTGGATTTAGAGCGCGAACACCGGTAGTTCGTTTCGCCCTGAGTTGATCGTGGCGGTGAGAGTCGTCGTGGCGGCGTCGCTATATTTGCCACCCAAGCGATCGGACACGCTGACGGCCGCTTCGGGATCATCGCTGATCACGGTTTCGCCTGTCGCGGCAGCGACCGCAGCGGGATCGGCGACTTCCCAGACGATGGTCACTTTGTAATTCCCCGCTGGAGCGCCATCTCCTTCGGTCAGGCAGTTCAGCGCGAAGTTGCCGGCACTATCGACGGTCCCATACGGACGCAACTTGCTGACGTCTTCACCGCCACCTTGCGGATGAAAGATCACTACCGCGCCCGTCGCGGGTTTGCCGCCGACAGTGACTTGACCCGTCACGGGATAAACTGGCGTCTGGCCTCCCGAACAACCAGACATGAGCAGCGCTGCAATCAACAGCACTCCCGCAAGTCCACGCGCACCAAGTTCATAACAGCACTTCATGACTTCTCATTTCCCGTGAGCGTTCTTGTCACATCCTGAATCGATCGATCAAGCCTTTCTATCTTGAACTGGCAATTTGAGACAGGCTTGACAGGGTAAAGATTCGATGAAGATTCGCCCAGGCATCACCCTAAGCAAAAAGTGAACCACCCGCGCGCTACCTGTCAGAAAACACTGCTGTTAATTCTCCGTGAACAGCGCGCGAAGATTGATAGGCGAAGGGTAGCGGATGAGACCGGTGCGTTGCTAACTTCGCTACAGGACTCAATGTCAGACGTCGAGATAGCGACCGCGCACTCATTCATTTCTCAACCGACCAACGACCAGGAACACAACGATGCTTCGCCGAATCCTTCGTAACGATCGTCGCGTGAACTCTCGCCTAACACTTAGCACCCGTCGTGGCAAACACCAATTGCGCCGCGCACTCTGCAGCGGCCTGGAGAAACTTGAAGCACGCGAAGTCATGGCCACCGCGCTCGCGTTTCAACAAGGCATCAATGGCTACGCGAGTGCTGCGGATGTGCAGTTGAGTGAGTCGGCGCCAGATACGGTGTTCGAGCAAGGAAGCGACGGTACGAATACCGCGCTGCTGGTGGACTGGAGTTCGACGGGTGCCGCGAATGGCGCGCAAACATTACTGCGCTTCGACGACATCTTTGGTAACGGAGCGGGACAAATTCCTGTAGGCGCGACGATTGTTTCGGCGCGGGTGCAAGTCTACACGGCCAACGCTGGCGCTGGCGGAAAGATGCATCGTTTGCTGGTCCCCTTCGATGCCGCGACTTCGACCTGGAACTCGATGGGCAATGGAATTCAACTCGACAACATCGAAGCGACATCGACCTACTCCGGACAAGCGGGCAGTGAATTGCTGACGCCACTCGTCGCGGCAAGCGTCTTACACGGTATTGATGTGCGCGACGATCTGCAAGCCTGGTCCGATGGGGCGCAGAACTTTGGCTGGGCAGTCATGCCTTGGGAGAATGGCACGGATGGCTGGGCCATTGTGCCATCGGAAGGTGCCACTGTCGCGCAGCGTCCTAAGTTGTTCGTGGAATGGGTTGCTCCGAGTAGCCTCGAGATTGCGTCGTTCCAAGATGGCATGAATGGCTACGCGGACACCTACGATACGCAGATCCGCAAGGATGGCACGTTTCCGGATTCGGACATGTCGAACAGTCCCGAGATCCTGATCGACTGGCCAGACGCGGGAAATATCAACGACTCGCAAGGCTTGCTCCGATTTGAAAGCTTGTTCGGCTACGGCCCCGGTCAGGTTCCGCTCGGCGCGACGATTCACGCCGCCTACCTTACACTTTCCGGCACCACCTCAAACGCACAAGGCGATGGCGGTCGATTCTTTCGCATGTTGACGCCCTGGGCGGAGACGGATACCTGGAACTCGCTAACGAATGGAATTCAGAACGACGACGTGGAAGCGGCGTTAAACTACAACGCCCAAGCGGGCCTGCCAGCGCGAACTCCCAACGTGGAACGTGGCTACAACAGCTTCGATGTCACCACAGACGTGCAAGCCTGGTCCAGCGGCGCGAGCAATTTTGGTTGGGGCATCGTTCCCTGGGTCAGTGGCACGGATGGTTGGATCTTCAACACATCGGAAACTCTTATCGGTGCCGAACGACCACAACTTAAGGTTTTCTACACGCCGGCCGCAGCGCCAACCAATGCCACGCTGGATGTGATCGGGGGCGTCCTCGCACTTAACTCAGGAGATGGCAAAGACAACAACGTCACCGTCGATGTCTCCGGCAGCAACTACACGATTGCTGACTCGACCGAGACAATCACGCTCGGCGCGGGTGCCCTAGCGGCAGGCTGGACAGGGAGCGGCACCAATTCCGTTACTGGTCCGACGAGCAGCATCCAATCGATCAACATTCTGACCGGCACTGGCAACGACACGGTCACGATCAATAACGTGTTGGACTCGCTTACGCTTGTCGGTGGCGGACAGTCAGGCGATGCTGTTTCCCTCCCCAATGGCTTATCCATTCCCGGCAGTAATGTCACGATCAATTCGTTTGAGACCCTAAGCACCCCGTCGGCCTCGATGATCGATCTGACGACTGGCAAGCTCATTGCCCAAGTTGCGGCGGGCGTGGGTACGGCAGGCACACCGCTGAAGGTGCGCGTGGGCGAACTTTTTGCCTTGAGTACTGCCGGCGATATTTACGTTCAAGAGCAAGATGGCACCAAGCTGGCAGGCGATGTAGCGGGGGCAGGCAATTTCTTTGTGGAATCCGTCAGCGGCACGCTCGAAGTTGCGGGAAGTGTATCGGTCGACTCTGGCAATCTCACGCTCCGCAGTGGCGATGATGTGATCGTCAACGCTTCGATCGGCGACGCCCAAACCACTGGCTTGATCCGCATCGAAGCCAACACCGATGGCGCCGGTGCGCAAGGATATACTCAGGCCACCACCGCCACGGTTGGCACCTTCAATGACACGAGCGATGCCATTCAGATCCACGTCAATACCGCCGGCGGCGGCACAGGCAACGCGACGATCGCAGTGGCCATCACGGCGGGAACGTACAACGTCAATGCGAACACTGGTTCGATCCTCTGGAACCCCGACTACACGATTCCTGCGTTCAATGGTGCAAATACAGCCACGCTCCGCGCGATGCACTATGTGCTGACGACCTCCGGTGCTGGCAGCGCTATTGGCAGTTTCGCCAGCCCCATTCAAACCGACAACCTCTCCAACGATTCGACCGCTCGTCTCACCGCGGGGGCAGGCGGCATCTTTCTGACAGATTGGGGCGCGTTGGATCTACAAATCGTCAATGCAGTCGCCAGTGGTGCAGGCGATGTGCAACTCGTTTCCGCCAATGCCGCTGGCAGCAATCTCTTCATTCGCGGGCCTGTCAGCACAGGGTCCGGCAATATTCTGCTACAGGCCGACGATAGTCTCTATATCGAAGGCCCCATCGGTGGCAGCGGTTTCAGTGGCACCGTCACCGCGCGCGGCAATCTCGATGGCGGGAATGAGCAAGAGATCTTTCTCCAAGCTGGAGGACGCATCGAAACGACCAACACCTCGGCCAACGCGGTGTTCATGGAAGTCTTTCCGACCACGGTCAATGATCCCGAAATTGGCGGCTTCACGCTGGACGGTGATGTGATTGTGGGCAACGGAGGTACGATCACCCTCGATGCGGCCGCAGGTGTGAATCCCTCGGCAGCACGAACAGGGCGCATCTTTGTGAACTCCGGCGTTCTCAATGCGGGAACCAATGGCACAGTCATCCTGCGCACGCGCGGCTACTACATCGGCGACTCGTTCAAGGCGGTTACGGTCAATGCCGGCCACGTGATTGCCAGTACCGAAGCTCCGATCGACTATCGCCGCGGTGATGAACCAAGTATCTATATCGTTGCTCAAGGTGCCACGAGTTTCACCGCAACGACCTCGTCACTTCCTTCCGATGGAATTAACTCCGCCTTGCCTGGCACCATCGATCTGCGCACGCTATCGGGTGTATTGACCATCAACGGCGCGACCAACGGCGATCTGGGACCAATCATCCTGCAAGGTGCCGAGGGTGTCGTGATCAATGCCCCGCTGGGCGACGCCAACACCACAGGCGATATCAATATCAATGCCAATAGTGGCGATATCGTCTTTAATGCCGATCTCACCGTGGGGAGCTACACCGTCACTTTGAATACGTCGAGTGTCAGCCAACTGGGACCGAACACGATCATCGATGGCACGCTCAATGCCAATAGCGGTGTCCAGGTTGGAGCAGGCGAGATCTTGTCCGGTCGTGGAACGATTAATGGTCCCGTCACGATTGCGGCGGGGGGAACGCTTTCGCCAGGTGGCGAAGGGGCCGGTCGCCTGACAACCGGCGCGGTAACGTATGGCGGTTCCTCCGCGAGCGTCAACATCATCAATCAACCGACAGGCCTAAGCGGTTCGCCCATCGCGATCGATTTTAGCGGCTCCTCGCTCATCGCCGGCGATCGCACGCCCGGCATCGATCGTCCTGGCGATTTGGTAACCAATCAATTCCCCGGTGTCACGTTCAGTGGTGCTGGCATGTATCTGCAAAACTACTTGCCTGCGCTCGATCCAGTCAACGTTGGTTTCACAGGTCACTATTTGGCGAATCGTCCGGACGTAGGCTCGGCGAGTATCACCGGCGTTATCAATATTCAGTTCGCCGCGCCGGTCTCCTCCGCGGCTTTCGCGGCAGTTGGCTCCAATGAAAACTTCATCTTCCGCGCCTATCTGGGCGGTAACCCCGTCGCAGTCGCGGAATTTACCACCAGTGTTTCCGTGCCAGGACAAGGCTACTTTGGTTTTGACGGAGGATCGCAGTACACGTTCG
>JBGSHH010000798.1:0-5960 GCA_041752355.1 Pirellulaceae bacterium
TCGCCAGGCGGGCGAAATCGGCAGAGAGCGCGGCGGCTTGGACAAAGGCAGGCAGTCTGGCCGTCGCCTCTGGCTGAGGCGAGGCGAGTTGCCACACTTGAATCTGGCCTGTGTGCCCGACAGAAACAAGGCGTCCCTCGCCTGCAAACGCCAGCCCATAGACAAAACCAGGATGATTCGCCAGCGTATGCCGCAGTTCGCCGCTCTCGGTGTCCCAGACGCGAATCGTTTTATCGAGTCCGGCTGCCGCCACCAGCTTGCCATCGCCGTTACAGGCGACGGCATAGATGGCGAACTCCGAGGCCGCTTTTTTCGTCACACGCTCGACCTTATTCTCCTTCTCGGTGAACAGCTGATACTCCGCGGCTTCGAAGCGGCGCACCTCCTGGCCTTGTTCGAGGTTCCACAGTCGCACCGTGCGATCGGCGCCGCCGGTGACGAGTTGCCGACCATCGGCGCTAAATACGACGGCATGCAGCGAGCGCTTTTGATTTTTGTCGTCGGGATCTTCTTGCGAGATCTGCTTCAGCGCTTTGCCTGCCGCCAGATCCCAGAGCGCGATCTTGCCATCGTCTTCGCCGCACGACGCCAGCAGCTTGCCTTGAGAATCGATGGCGATCGCGAAGACGGCCTTGGCGTGCGTGGTGATCTCTTTGGCCGGGTCGTCGGCGCTGGCCTTCCACAACTTGACGACACGATCCTTTCCACCGGAGGCGATCCACTCCCCTTGGGCTGCCACGGCGAGGACGTGATCCTGGTGCGCGGCGATGGTCTTCTCGGCTTTGATGGTCTTCTCGGCTTTACCAAGGGCGACATCCCAAATCTTCAGTGTCTTGTCGAAGCTGCCGGTCACCACGCGTTCGTTGCCGAGCCACGCCACGGCTGTCACGCGATCGGTATGTCCTGCCAGCACCTGGGTTTCGCCGAGCATAAGTGTTACTCGCTAAGCGAGTACCTCGCGAATGAGAGGCGCGTCTTCCATGATGATCTTCACTGGACGGCCTTCGGTGGTATAGAGTTCGCGGTCGGGATCGACGCCTAGCAGATGGTACAACGTGCGGCCAAAGCTGACAGGCGAGTACCAATCGTGGGTGACGTACTGGGCGCGGGCATCCGTCTTGCCCAGCACCATGCCCTGCTTAAAGCCACCACCGGCAACGAGCACGAACTGCGTCGTGGCCCAATGATTGCGCCCCGGCGGACCGCTGTAGCCGGGATCTTTCCAGATTGGCCCCCGCCCCATCTCGCCGAGCACCGTGACAATCGTCGTATCGAGCAAACCGCGATCGTCGAGGTCTTGCAGCAGCGCCGCGAGCGCGGCATCGAGCGGCGGCAACTTCTGGAGGCAAGATTTGGTCGCTGAACCATGGAAGTCCCACCCGGGCGAGAACGGGACGAACACAAACGGCACACCCGCTTCGACCAACCGCCGCGCCGCGAGCATCATCGTGCCGTCTTTGTTCTTGCCATAGCGCTCGATGTCGCGCTGCTCGAGATGGCGCGGATCGATCACCTCGCGCAGCGTCGGCGAGCGCAGCAGGTCGAACGCGCTTTGCTGAAACGTGTCGAGCCCGGCGATGAGCGGATCGGCCGCGTCGATCGAACGGAGTTGGCTGTCGAGCGATTTCAAGAGCGCGTCGCGCTGGTCGAGCTCCGCAAGCGAAACGTGCGCCGGCGGTATCAGCATCTGCCCAATCTCGTCGTGCGGATCGCCCGGCGAGAACATGAGCGGATCGTGGGCGGGGCCGAGAAAGTGCTGCTGCAAGTCGCCTGAATCTTTGTAGGGACCAAAGGAGACATACGTTGGCAGGCCTTTGGCCGCCGTGCGCACCTTGGACAGCACGCTGCCATACATGGGATTCTTGACAGTACCCGTGTTCGCGCGGGGGTTGCCCGTCAGCCAGTATAAACCGCCACTGTGTTCCCACTTTTCGTTGCCGATGCTGACGCTGCGCAAGATGCTAAACTTGTCGGCGACCTTGGCGAGTTGTGGCATCAATTCACAGAACTCGATGCCGGGAACATTCGTCTTGATCGGCTTGAGCTCGCTACCGAACGGGGGCGGCGTATCCGGCTTCATGTCGAACATGTCTTGATGAGGCGGGCCGCCGTTGAGCCACACCAGGATCATCTGCTTTGCCTTGGGCGCGGACGTATGTTGGCCGGCGCGCAGCAGGTCCGTCATCGTCAGGCCGAACAGTCCCGCGCCGCCAGCGCGCAAGAAATCGCGCCGCGCAAAGCGACGATAGTTCGAACAACCAATGGGCTGCGACATGAGTAGTTCCTCTCTGACGACGGTTAGTTGCCGGTTGCCGTCTCTGCAATGGGCGGTTGGTAGCCAGGCGACGCGATGAAGGTGGCCACGAGGGACGCTTTGTCATCCTTGGCTTCGGTGTTCCAGATGCGCACCTGGCCATCGATTCCAGCGCTGGCCAAGATCTTCGTACCGGCGTGATAGTCCAGTGCGAATACGGGTTCGCTGTGTCCCGCGAACGAGCGAACGGCGTTGCGCTTCTCCACCTCGAACTGCCGCACGCTCTTATCCATGGCGCCGGCGAATAGTCGTCCTTCGCCGATTGCCAGACGCAATACGGGTGCGCTAAAACCGGAGATCTCGCCCACCTGATGGCGCTTCTTCTTATCCATTTTTTCGGGGTTTTCCCAGCCTGGATCGTCGGCAATCCAATAGCGAATGCGACTATCGGCTCCGGCGCTGATGGCATGCTTGCCATCGGGATGATACGCGATGCTAAAGACAGACTCGCCATGCTCCGCAAACGTCGTCACCAGTTCTCCAGATTTGGCGTCGAAGATCTTGCACGTCTTATCGCGGCTGGCGGTGGCGAGGCGTGCGCCATCGGGACTCCAAGCGAGTGCCATGACCCAATCGGCATGATCTTTAAAACGCGTTACCTCTTTGCCGGTCGCGACGTCAAACACGCGCGCCACGCCATCTGCCCCGCCAACGGCCAGCTGAGTCTCATCGGGGCTGAAAGCCACCTCGAGCGCGCTGTCGGCAAATGAGCCGAAGTGCCGGATGACGGCGCCGTCCGCAGCGGCGATCAGTCTGACCTCGCCCAACTGCGCGGGAGTGCCGCTGGCGACGGCGAGTTGAGCGCCATCTTGGGAATAGGCGAGGGCATAAGTCCGCTCGGCAACGCCTGGCAAACGACGGAGCAAGGTGCCGTCGACGGGGCTCCAGATCGTGATCTCTTGCAAACCGCCGACTGCTAATTCTTTGCCGTTGGGAGCGAAAGCGAGCGCCGTTACCGGAAACGGCCGGCGGTACTTCTCAGGCGAGGCCGGATGGTTCCACGGGGCGGCACTGACCAGCGAAACGTCCGGAGCGGAATCGCCAAACCTCGCACCTTCGGCGATCCAGCGCTCGATGAGCGCGATTTCGGCGTCGGGCAGCTGGTCGGCATCCTTAGGCATGCGCTCGTCGGCGTTCGCTGCGCGGACGAGCGATAATAGGTAGCTCGCTGGCGGCTTACCCGGCGCGATGGGCGTTTCGCCACTTGCGCCCGGCTTGAGCAACGCGGCCAGGGTATGCAATTGATACTCGCCTTTGAATTTGGTTTCGCCGTGGCAGGCGAGGCATCGCTTGACCAGCAACGGCGCGACTTGTTGCTGGAAGTCCACCGGTTCCGCGGCGCAGGCCAGTGCCGCGCAGCAGAGCATCAGCAGCCACGTTGGCAGTCCGAGATAGAGCAATCGTTGCATCACGCGAGGGCCTCTTTGATCAGCGGCGCGTCTTCCACGATCAACTTGTGCGGGCGATTTTCCGTCGAGTTGAGCGACTGGTCGGGATCGATTCCCAACAGATGATAGAGCGTGCGCCCGAAGCTCTCCACCTTATAGTATTTGTCGGTGACGAAAGCTGCATGCTTGTCGGTCGCACCGACGATATTACCGCGCGTGAAACCGCCGCCAGCGACAAGCACGCTTTGGCACGTTCCCCAATGGTCGCGTCCGGCGTCTTTGTTGATCTTCGGCGTACGCCCCATTTCACCCAGCACGGCCACGATTGTACGGTCGAGCAGGCCACGGTCGTCGAGATCTTCGATCAGCGACGCGACAGCGTTGTCGAGGTTCGGCAGTTTCGTGCGACACGCCTTGAAGTTGCCGCCGTGATGATCCCAGTTGCTCTCGAAGTGCGTATAAACAAACGGCACGCCGGCTTCGACCAGACGGCGCGCGGCCAGCACTTTCTGGCCGTGTGGATTCTTGCCATAGCGTTCGACCGCCTGCGGATCTTCGCGCGTCAAGTCGAGCGCCTCGCGGAGCTTGGGCGAGCGCAACAGATCGAGCGAGGTTTGCTGAAACTTGTCCAGTCCCGCTACGGTGCTATCAAGTCGGTCACCGCGCCGCAATTGCTGGTCGAGCGACTTGAGCAGTGAATTCCGTTGGTCAAACGCGTCGAGCGCCAGCCCAGGCGGCGGCACCAACATATTGCGCGTGTCGTCGCCAGCGTCGGTCGGGTTGATCATCACGGGGTCGAAGGTGGGCCCCAGATAGTTGTGCTTCAAGCCATAGGCGTGGTTATCGATATCGCCGAAAGCGACAAACGTGGGCAAGTCCTGCTGGGTGGGGCGCAACTTCGCCACTACATTGCCATACATAGGAAACTTAGGCGTTGCATTTGCCTTGCGTGGGTTACCGGTGAGCCAATACTGGCCGCCGCCATGCTCCCACTGCTCGCTAGCGATGCCCACGCTGCGGAGGATCGTGAACTTGTCGGCGATCCGTGCCAGCCGCGGCATCAGTTCGCAAATTTCGATTCCATCAACATTCGTCTTGATCGGGTTATAGATGCCGCGCACCTCGGCGGGGGCGTCCGGCTTCATATCGAACATGTCTTGATGCGGCGGGCCGCCACCGAGCCACACCACGATCATGTGATCGGCTTTTGCCGTGAGCTTGCCCGCCGCCTGGCTGCGCGAGCGCAGCAAATCGGTCAATGTCAGCCCAAACAAGCCCGCGCCGCCGATGCGAAAGAAATCGCGCCGGCCCAGTTGCCGAAAATTTGTACACGATGTGTTCATTTCGAAACTCCTGCGCCAGCTTAATGGTTGAGGATAAATTCGCGCGTGTTGAGCAGGCTCCATAACACGTCTTGATAGGATTGCAGCGACGATTCACGCTGCTTGACGTAATCCGTGATTGCAGCGCGCTCGGCAGCGTTTGGCGTTCGCCCTAGCGCCGCGAGATAGATCTCGTCGATGCGGTGCTGGTCGTCGGAGTGATCCTTCAAGATCTTGGCGACCCGGCCATTGTCGCTGTAGATCTTGTCTCGAACGCGCGGATGGTTGGCCAGGTAGAGTGTTTGCACGATCGTCGTGTTCGCGTCGCGCTCGCAGTCGCATTGAACGTCCAGGCTACGATCGGGGCGACCGAAGATTTTGAACGCATAGCTCAACGAGGCTTCCTTGTCTTCGCTGCGGGTGGTGCCGGCGACTTCGATCGCTTTGGCGTCCGCAGGCAAGTAGAGCTTGCTGGGGTACTCTTCCTGGCTGCCTGTGGTTCCGTTGACGGCATCAACCAACACTTCGGCCGGCAAACGGCGGAACTGAAAGTAAGCGAAATTGCGCCGCCCCGCCGCCAGGAGCGCGGCATTGTTCGTAGGCGGGCTGGACGCAAGCTGATAAGTGCTACTATTGGCGATCGTGCGATGCAGCCAGCGCAAATCGTACTTGTTCTCGACGAACTTCTTCGCCAACTCATCTAATAGCGCCGGATGAGAAGGCGGGTTCAGCGGCGAAAGCTGGTCGGGCGGATCGATGATGCCGCGTCCCATATAGTGCGCCCAAACGCGGTTGACGATCGCGCGCGCAAAGAAGGGGTTCTCGGGTTGCCGCAGCCATTCCACGACCAAGGAGCGCGGATCTTGTTCCTGGGCCACATCCAGCGCCGCTTGTTGCCCCAGCAGTCGAAACTTCTCGCTCCGCTGCGAACCGAGC
>JBGSHH010000799.1:0-6671 GCA_041752355.1 Pirellulaceae bacterium
GTGGGGGGGCACGACGTTTTTCGGAGAAAACCTATGAACCCCATCCAACAACACACCCTCGCTTGCACGCGGCGTTACTTCTTTGGCAAGACAGCTGCCGGACTCGGCGCGGCGGCGCTAGCTTCGACGATGGACCCGGCACTCTTCGCGCAAGAAGCGAAGCCTGCTGAGAAGGAGAGCTACGGCGAGCTAAAAAAGCTGCACATTCCCGCCAAGGCGAAGCGGGTGATTTGGTTGTTCATGGCCGACGGGCCATCGCAACTCGACATGTGGGATTACAAGCCAAAGCTGGCGGACTTCTTCGATAAGGACTTGCCGGCCGAAATTCGCAACGGCCAACGCATCACAACGATGACCAGTGGGCAATCGCGTTTTCCTTGTGCGCCGAGCAAGTTCAAATTCGCCCAGCACGGGAAGCATGGCGCGTGGGTCAGCGAACTATTACCGGAGATGGCCAAGGTCGTCGACGATATTTGCATCATCAAATCGATGAACACCGAGGCCATCAATCACGATCCAGCCATCACGTACATTCAAACCGGCAGCCAGATTCCCGGCCGTCCGTCGCTCGGCGCGTGGCTCAGCTATGGCATCGGTAGTCCCAATCAAGACTTGCCATCGTATGTGGTGCTTACTTCCCGCATCGCCAACGGTTCGCAGACGCAGGCGTTGTTTTCGCGATTGTGGGGCACCGGCTTCTTGCCGACTAAGCATCAAGGGGTCGCGCTCCGCTCCAGTGGTGATCCGGTGCTGTACCTATCCAATCCGCCTGGGGTCGATGGCGCCACGCGGCGGCGGATGCTCGATTCGCTCGCGGCGCTTAATCAGAAAAAGCACGACGATGTGGGCGACCCTGAAATTGTTTCCCGCATCGCGCAGTACGAAATGGCCTTTCGCATGCAATCCTCGGTGCCGGATCTCGTCGATATCTCGAAAGAGACGCAAGCGACGCTCGACATGTATGGCCCGGAAGTGAAGGAGCCAGGCACCTACGCCTATAACTGCTTGCTCGCGCGGCGCATGGCGGAGCGCGGCGTCCGCTTTACGCAAGTCTTCTTGCGCGGTTGGGATCATCACGGCAACTTGCCAGGACAGATTCCCAATCTCTGCAAAGCCATGGATCAACCAACGGCGGCACTACTCAAAGACCTCAAGCAGCGGGGCATGTTGGAAGATACGCTCGTCGTCTGGGGCGGTGAGTTCGGGCGCACTGTGTATAGCCAAGGCACGCTCACCAAGGACAACTACGGCCGCGACCATCATCCGCGCAACTTCACGATGTGGATGGCGGGCGGCGGCATTAAGCCTGGCATTGTGCATGGCGAAACCGACGACTTTAGCTACAACGTTATCGATAAGCCGGTGCATATTCACGACTTGAACGCCACGATCTTGCATCAACTGGGAATCAACCACGAGAAGCTCACCTATCGCTTCCAAGGGCGTGACTTCCGCTTGACGGACGTCGAAGGCAAGGTGGTGAAAGAGATACTCGTGTAGATTGGCACTGCGATCCAACACGTTAGCGGGCGGGACGCCCGCGCTCCTGATTGGCCGTAGCGGTCGGTGCTTCCGAAAGTTCGCTGCCATAGACCGGCAGGTAGCGGTAATAAACTTCCAGGCAGAGCGCGGCGATCGAGGTGGTGTACACTCGCCCGCCATAGCCGCTCCACACTTCATCCAAGCCAAAGCTGCCTGCCATGTCGCCGTCAGCTTCTTGGCGCGCGATCAATTGCTTTTGCAATGCGGAGTTCCAAGTGGCCCAACGCTCATCTTGCAATTGAAACATCGCTAGCGAGCCATAATACCAATAGTAGAAATCAGGCTGGCCATCGTGAGGCAAGTCTTGCAGTATGAAGGACACGGCCTCGTCGGTCATTTCGGTACCGCACTCTTGCCCTAACAGTACACGGCACGCGAAGGCTTCGGCGGTCATGGTGCGGGAGGGGCGTTCGCCGGCGCGGTAGCTGGCCAGGCCGCGATAGCTCCCCGACGTGTTGTTGTGCAAGAATCGCGTCATGCCGTTCTTGGTTTTGTCGGGAATTGCCACACCGCCGAGTTCTCCGCTCTTGAGCGCCATGACTTGCCAACCGAACTGGCTCATGTCGCCAGGGTCGCCCGGCAAGTAACGCCATCCGCCCGTGGTACTATGCTGCGCGCGAATCGAATACGCACCGGCCTTCTCCACGAACGGCTTGAGACGGTGATCGCCCGTCATCGCGTAGGCTTCGCTGAGCGCTAACGACGCCATGCCGTGGCAATACATCGTGGCATAGAGCTTTGCGTCGCCGGACATCGCTCCATCCTCTTTTTGCTGCCGCACGAGAAACTCCAGCCCGCGTTGCACGTTCTCCCGATAAGGGCCTTCCAGATGCGTGTGACCTGCACCCAGCATGGCCAAGAGCGCGAGGCCCGTGATACCAGCGTCGGCATCGGACCCTGCACCTTGGCGATCTTGCCCGAGGACTTTGCGTTCGTCGCCGGCACCGAATTGCTTAGCGCTCCAGCGGCCGTCCTCAGACTGACTGATCGACAACCAGCGAACCGCTTCCTCCACGACCTTGTCGGATTCCTTCGTTGCTCCCAATCGCCGCGCAATGCGATGCCGCTCGGGGGCTAGACGCATGCGATACAATTCCGGCACCGGTTCACCATCGGCCAAACGGCGCGGCACGCGACTATTGAGTTGCTGATGAATCCAGGCGAGCGTGGCCGTTTCACCCGCCGTCACTGCCAGCACTCCCGAAGCCGCGACTTGCTCGCTGCTAGCGCTAAGTTTGTCGGTCGAGGCGGCAATTGCTTGGGCGAGATCCGGCGTGCTGAGTAACTCGGCCAGTTGTTGCGCCGGCGAGCCGGCTTCCGTTTCCGAACCGCTCAACGCAGGCAGTTCAACTTCACTGGGCGTGACTTCGGCGGTGCTCAAGCGCGCCGGGCCAGCCGCCTGGGGTTGCAGCGAATCGACGGTCTCGTGACGCTTAACTTCAGGAACCGCAATCGCAATGGGAATTGCGGCGGCCTTCGGCAAGAGGTGATCCAAGGGAGGAGCTTCGCTCGCAGACGGAGACGCTGGCGTATCGATCAGATCGGTCTTCGCGGTGAGATCGACCGGAGGCGGTGTCACTTCGCTGGCTTCGGGACCTTGCTCCAGGGGCGTTTGCGTATCGAGTCGCGCGGGCTCGGAGAGCGAAAAGTCGGTCGGCGTGATGGCCGCAACTGGTTCCCAGGGTGCGGGAGCATGCGCGACATCGGGTTGATTCTGCTCAGTGGCTTGCGATTGTTCGTCCTGACCATCGACCAGGTGCAACTGCACGACATCATCGAAGCTCGCGTCGCCCACAGGCGAGGGAATTACCAGCTTCGTAGCGTAGGCATAGGTCATCAACAACACGTGCGCATAGACCGACAGCGCGATGCATTTCGAGAGGGGCCGCGCCTGACCAAATCGCGTGCGCAATAACACGACCAACGCAATTGTGAGCGCGCCGACACCAGTCCATAGCACGCCTGCCATGATCTTCGCGCCAAGCGTTGTCTCGGCGAATAACAGCGGCAATACGTTGTGCATGGAAACTCCCTCAGGCGACAGCATTAGCGGCGCAGGCTCGAATCGCCTTGAGCGACATTGACCGACATCCCCAAATCGGTAATTCCAACCTCGCGGCAAGCCGCCAGCACATTGGCCACGTTCTGATAAGCACCCTGCGAATCGCCACGTACCACGACGCCGAGTTGCCGATAGTTCGCTTTCGCGGCCGCGAGCTGTTGCTTGAGTTCCGCCAGCGTCACCGGCTGCCGATCGAAGGTGATGCGCCCGTCTTGATAGACGTTGATCACGCGTTTTTCGGGCGCCGGTGCGAGTGGCCCGGTGCTGGTTACGTCTGGCACCTTGATCGACAGATTTCGCTCGGTGTCGGAAAACTTCGTACCGACCATGAAGAAGATGACAAGCAGAAACATCACGTCGATCATCGACGTCAGGTTCATGCCTGGCTGTTCGTCCCTCATTGTTTTCAGCGGCATAACGAGCCTCGTATCTGCTATCGAGCGGTAGACAATGTAGCGACTGGCGGCGGTGTATTAGGCGGCTTTGCGTTTGGGGCGGGTGGTTGCTTCGCCTTGCAAGGCTTCGGAGGAGATATGCTCGACAACTTGCTGTCCCAGCGCGTCAAGCTCGATCACTAGTTGATCGACGCGACCAACGAAGTAGAGGTAGGCGCTAAGCGCTGGAATCGCCACCACCAATCCCGCCGCCGTGCTGAGCAGCGCTTCACTGATACCAGCAGCGAGCAAGTCGGGACGTCCCATGGCCGATGCCTTGGCAATAACATTGAAGGCCGCGATCATGCCTGTGACGGTGCCGAGCAAACCCAGTAGTGGCGAAATTGTCGAAATACCATTGAACAAACGCAAGTACTTCCGCAGGCCATTGGTAACGCGTTCGCCCGCGTCGATGATTGCCTGCTCCAATTCCACTGCTGGCTTGCCCCACTTCTTCACGGCGCCTGCGAAGATCATGGCGACCGGGCTGTTGTTCTCTTCACATAGCGTTAGCGCCGATTCGCGGTCAAGTTGGCCAGCAGCCAGTTGTTCCAAGAATCGCTTCACGAAGGGGCGCGGTATCACGCGCGCCCGCCGGAGCATGATGAGCCGCTCGAAAACGAACACCATCAGCACCACCGAGCAGCCCGCGATCGGGATCATCAGCGGTCCGCCATCGCGAAGCATCGTGAGCAGATTCTTAGTGGGTATCATTTCTGGATCGCTAGCTGCTGAGGCGGCGGGAGCAACAGCGGCAGCGGTCGTGTCGGCGACTGGTTCCGGTGTCACGTCTGGCGCTTGCGCTGCCACGAAGTGCGGCAGAACGAGCACTCCGACAACCAGGATCGCCACGGTCAGCCGTTGGATAGTTTGGATATTCTTGAACATGTCGTCGTCCCTGGGGAAGATCGGTTATCGCATTAAAGCGGCGCTGGCACGTTGTTCCGCCACGCGCAAGCGCTGCGACGCTTCGGCGGTGAAGGCCGTGTTTGGATAGTCCTTCATGACTTGGGCGTACAATTGAATCGCTTCCGACCAGTGTCCCTGCGTCTCATGACACTTGCCGGCTTGCAATAGAGCGGCGGCTTGCCAACGCGGATAGGCGAACAAGCGTTCGACGCGGTGATAGCTCTTGACGGCGTCGTCGTAGCGCTGCTGTTGGAAGAAAGTTTCGCCGATCATCCATTGCGCCATCGCGGCGGTTTCCGTGCGACCACCAATGGGCGAGCGGAGGACGCGGTCGTACGCTTCGCGCGCGGCGTCGAACTTCGCCTGGGCTCCCGAGCAACGGCCGAGTAAGTAGTCGACCTCATACTGCTGGCGAAAGTCCGGATGCTTCACGGCGATCGTCAGTGCCAGCTTTTCCGCTTCGGCCCAGCGCTTATCATGCGCTAGGACTTGTGCCTGACGCAGGGGAATCATTGCTAGCCAGGGTTCCTGGGAGTTCTCGACACGCGTGTGTAAGTCGGCCAATCGCACGCCAGCTTCCTGCAACTTGCCAGTGCGATACTCCGCCTCTGCGAGCCAGTATTCCGCCAACGGCCGCAGTTCGTGTTGGGGATAATCGGTGGTCAAACGCGTGAGCGGCGCGAAAGCGTTGGTCCAATTCTGCTCGCTGGCGGCGATTTGTCCCTGAAGATAGAGCGCGTGGGGCCAAAGTTCTTTCGATTTCTCGGCGGCGATGATTTCCGCCAGTAGTTTGTTAGCGGCTTCAAGTTGCTTCGCGCGCAGTTTCAATTCAGCCAGACGATACGTGGCATCGCCCCAGAAGCGACTGCCGGGGTGATCGTCGTGCAATTGTTGTAGGCGGGCGGTGGCTTCCGGCTCGCGATGCAGGTCGAGCAAGACATACGACCACTGACAAAGCGCGGCATCGACGTGTTGAAAATCGGAATACTCCGCGATGAGCTTGGAGAGCAGCGCATCCGCCTCGCGATCTTGTTCGCGGGCGTCATGCAGACGCGCTGCGGCCAAGAGCGCAGTCGGCAGTTGGGGCGAGCGAGGATACTTTTCGATCAATTGAAGGTAGGCCGCGAGCGCTTGCTCGGCCTCACCGAGGCGCTCGTAATTCTGCGCCTTGGCCAACGCCGCTGCCGATGCTTGGGGACTTTGGGGCTGCTGCTCGATGAGTTGATCGAGCTTCTCAACGGACTTCTGCGGATCGTTCGCGACCTGCGCAATCCAAGCTAAACCGGCCGTCGCCTTATTTCGATACGAGATCGGCAACTCTTCGCTCGTTAGGAATTCAAATGCCTCGCGGGCGACGTCATATTGTTTCGCGTTGTAGGCGGATTCCGCCAGATAGATCGTCACAGGCAAAAGGCCCGGCGTGTCGGTGGGCTGCTGCGAAAACTTCGACCACGCCGTTTTGGCTTCCGCGAACTTTTCCAACTGGACGAAGGCGACGATAAGTTGCGCATGACAGCGCGCAGTATCAGTCCCTTCGGGAAATGTCGCCAGATATTCCTGGAGCGGGGCGAGTGCTTGTTCCGATTGCCCCAGCGCGACCAGCGACAAGCCATCGGCCGCGAGCAGACCGGCCGTCATTTCTGGTGTTAGTAGTTTGCGATCGATCTTTGCCAGCGTTTGTCGCGCCTCGGCCAATTGTTCCGCGGCGAGTTGGGCCATTACCA
>JBGSHH010000800.1:0-4369 GCA_041752355.1 Pirellulaceae bacterium
CGTTTTCTCCGCCCACACCGACCTTCTCAACCTCCCGTTTGCGCGGTAAGTTGAGGGATTCCCAATTTCGTTACCAAGCTAAGCAATATCGGAGATCGTCATGGCTAAGCCCCATCGTGTCCTCAAGAAAGCCAATCATGGCTCGCGTCCCGCCAACGCCAAGGCCCGCAAAGCCAAACGCAAGAAGGTTCGCACCTAATGTCCAGTGCTCCCTCACCCGCTGGGAGAGGGCCGGGGTGAGGGGCAATCGCAGTCATTATCAGCTTCCTCCCGCCAATCGCGTCCGTCCCTCGTGCTTAAGGAACGCCTGCGTGGCCGGTAAAGAATTGTTGTTCGACCTCTCGGCAATCGACCTGAATCACGTTCTGGCCGATATCGAAACGATCCGCAAGTACAATCCTCAGCGCTTCGAAATGGAGCAGTTGACGGCGATTGTGCATGAAGACCCGGTGAATCACCGCTGCGTCGGCTACAAAGACCTTACGCCGGACGACTTCTGGGTCCGCGGACACATGCCTGGCATGCCCCTGATGCCGGGCGTCATCATGCTTGAAGCCATCGCCCAGATGTGTTCCTATTTCGTGCAAAAGTACGATCTGTTGGGCGCGGCGATGGTCGGGTTTGGCGGCCTGGAAGAGGTTCGTTTTCGGGATCCGGTGATTCCTGGCGATCGGCTGTATTTGCTCTGCGAACTGGAAAAGGTTCGTCGTGGGCGAATGATCGTCAGCAAGTTCCAAGGAGTCGTCAATGGCTCCGTCTCGGTCGAAGGCGTACTCAAAGGGGTGCCGATTCCCGTCGAAGCCCTCACCGCCATGAAGAATCGCAGCAATCCCTAGTAACCCTTCTCCCCGTGGGAGAAGGTGGCTGAGGAACGAAGCCGGATGAAGAACGAAGCCGGATGAGGGCGTCGTGCTGGCGGCCAACTTTCCCACCTGGCAATTCTGACGAACATGGGCCGACGAGCGCTCCGTAAACTTGATCCGCAAGTCGATCTCTCGACCCATCTGCGCGAACTCACCGATCTACTCCCGCAAGATAGCGAGCCGGGGGTGTGTACTCTCGTCGATCCCCAAACGTTCTTCCCGCAGCCGCAACCGCTGGAAATCGAAATGGGGTCCGGCAAGGGCTTGTTCTTGCTGAATGTGGCACAAGCCCGGCCAGAGCATAACTTCCTTGGTGTCGAGATGGCGCACAAATACGCGGAGTTTTGTGCACTGCGACTCCAGCGGAATGACCTGGCAAACGCGCGGATGATCGATGGCGATGGGGTGCGGATGTTTCGCGAACTGTTGCCGACCGCCTGTGCCACGGCCGTGCATGTTTACTTTCCCGATCCCTGGTGGAAAGCTCGCCACCATAAACGCCGCGTGATGAACGCCGGTTTCGTCCGCGATATCGAGCGCGTCCTGCTTCCAGGCGGTTCGCTCCACTTTTGGACCGACGTTGAAGAATACTACCTCGGCTCGCTGGAACTGCTGGCGGCCGAAACCAAACTCTCCGGTCCGCTCTCCGTGGCCGAACCCATCCCTTCTCACGACCTCGACTACCGCACCAACTTCGAGCGTCGCAAGCGCCAAGCTGGACTACCGATCTACCGGTCGGAGTTTCGGAAGGTTTCTTAGTTGGAAATCCGCTCATTCAGGTGGATTTCTTGGGTCAGCCGCTCATTCTGAGCCACCGAAACGAGGTGGGCAAATGCGCTCACTGTCCGATGGGGGTTGGCGCATACGTGTTAAGAATAGTTTGCGCACCGGTGTTTTTCTCGTTCTTGCGGGTGGTTCCATAAGTGACGGCATATATAGCACTTAGGAGATTGTTGTTTGCAAACGACGTAGTTGGCATGGGGAGTGCGTTGTGGTCAAGGGAGAAGGAGTCCTTGCTTCGTACACGTCAAATTGAGGGGTGATATTTATGGGCATTACTAGACCAATTCTCGTAGCGACTTTGTGCCTTTGGGCTCAATCGGCCTTTGCTGCGCCTATTCAAACGTTCGACACGCCCGTGGCCACCGGTGCGACTCAAGCACCTGGTGTTTGGTATACCGATCGCTACGCGCCAGCTGCCTTTACAAGTCCCGAGAGTTTCGGTGGGCGAAACGGCGTGCTGCTGCACTCAATTGCTGCGGCTGATGGGGCAAACAATCGCCCGGGGAGTTTTTCGAGTGCTTTCTACAATACCCAAGGTCGAAAATATGACCTGCCCGCGGCTACGACCAGCATGTCGATCGATCTTTATGTACCCGGAAGCTGGGAAAATACGGGCCGACGGATGGCTGGCTTCTGGGGTACGGCGTTCGATGCTGGCGACGCAATTTCTGCGTTCCCAATCATCGAATTCACTAGCGATGGCATCGGCGCGAGATTTCGCGGGTTTGACGTGATAACAGGCCTCTGGATTGATATGGGATTGCCATCGGGATTCTCATACGACGAGTGGTACACCCTGGGGATCGAACTGGATGGCGGCAACGTCGTCTACACCGTGGGAGATTTGACGGCATCAATTGCTTCTAACGGCAGCACTTACATCGGCAACACAATTTTACAAGGTCATAATACGGAGGCGGGTGTAAGCTACGACATTCATTGGGATAACCTGCAGTCGCCGAGCGCCGCCGCAGCCGAAGTCCCTGAACCGGCTTCCCTGGCCCTGTGGGGTCTGATGGGCGCGGCGGGATTGGCGGGATGGCGGAAGCGGAAGATGCTGGCGAAGAAGAGCTAGGATCGCTGCCGGAAGCTGATGAGATAATCGCAACAGGGCGAAGAGTGATCTTCGCCCTTTTGCATTTGCTACACGAAGCGGGGACGGATGGGGATATCCATCCTACGGGGAAGGGCTACGAACGCACCGTTTCATACGTGCGGCCGAGGACGGGCTTGCCGACTTCGGTGAGGGCGATCTCGTAGAGTTGTTGTCCGCAGGAAGTCGGATAGTCGCCAGTGATGCACGCCTGACAGAGTTGCTCGGGGGGGCGATCGATCGCGCGGGCGATGGATTCCACAGGCAAATACCGCAGCGAATCGGCACCCAACACCTTGGCCATTTCGCGTTGCACTTCGTCGGTCAGCGGCCCACCGTTCAAAAACTTCGGCGCGAAGAGTTCGTCGATCGTGCTCATGTCGATGCCGTAAAAGCAGGGCGAGATGATCGGCGGGCAAGCGACGCGGACGTGTATCTCTTTGGCTCCGCCCTGTTCGCGGATGCGGCTGAGCAGGGCTTTCATCGTGGTCGAGCGCACGATGGAGTCCTCGACCAAAAACACGCGCTTGCCATTGAGCACTTCGCGCAGTGGCGTGTATTTGCTTTCGGCTTTTTTCTGCCGCCCGCTGCCACCTTCAATGAACGTGCGGCCGGCGTAGCGGTTGCGAATCAAGCCTTCACGCGAGGGAATGCCGAGTTCATACGCCATGCTGTCGGCGGCGGCCTTGCTGGTGTCTGGTACCGGCACGACGATTGTGTTTTCGTCGATCGGCACACTCCCATCGGCGCGCTCCAACCGGGCGAGTTCCACGCCCAGCGACGTGCGCGATAGATACACGCTCCGCTCATCCAGCGTGCTGGCGACGTTGGCGAAATAGACCCATTCGAAGAAACAGTGGGCGCGGCGCGGGCTCGTGGTGTAAGGCTCGATGCTGAACTTGCCGTTCTCGATCACCGCGGCATAGCCAGGGGGTAATGATTTGACACTCTCCGGCTTGAAGCCGAGGTTGATCAGCGCGACGCTCTCGCTGGCGGCGGCAAAGAGCGGACCTTCTTTGGCATAGCAAAGCGGCTTAATTCCCAGCGGATCGCGGGCGACAATCATGTCCCCCATCGCGTTGAGGAAGACCATACTGTAGGCGCCGTCGAACCGCTGACTCACCGCCCGCAGCACTTCGATCAAGCTGGGGCGACGATCGCCGGAGAGTTCCCGGCTGAGTTCGTGCATGAATAGTTCGGTATCGCTTTCGCGCGCCAGATGGTGATTATCATCCGACAGCAGCTTATCGCGCAGTTCCTGATAGTTCGCCAATTGCCCATTGAAGGCGAAGCTGAACCATTTGTGTTTTTGCAGATGGTGCCGCTCGAAGGGCTGGGCGTAACTGCGGTCGTCTTTACCACACGTAGCGTAGCGAACGTGACCAATACCCGCCCGGCCGGCGTATTCCCGCATCAGCGACTCCGCCTTGCCGCGATGCGACAGGCGAAACACCTCGGCCACCACGCCGATGTCCTTATGGGTGTCGATCAACTGGTCGCGGGTGGGGTCGTAGGTGGTGATCCCCGCCGCGAGTTGCCCCCGGTTTTGGATGTCGAGAAGCATCCGCGGCAGTAGCCGGGAGATTTCCTCCGGCCCTTGTTCTGGGCAAAGGGGGCTAATTTCGCCGCC
>JBGSHH010000801.1:0-3618 GCA_041752355.1 Pirellulaceae bacterium
TTGATCGGCAACGATGGCTTGCCAACGCAGACCATTCCCGTGGTGCGCTTGCCGGGCCTTTCGTCCGGCGTGGTGATTCTGGATGTCGAAATGCTGGACGTTGGCCACAGCACGATTACGGTTTCGATCTATTCGCAAACCCAAGGTGCCGTTGTCGCGGAAGCATCGACCACAATTCTGACCGGCCTCTACGACTTGGGCGACGCGCCGGCCAGTTACGGCACCACCCTCGCCGATGATGGTGCGCGGCATTATCCCGTAGGTCCAGCGCTCGGCCCCGTGCGCAGTTTCGAGGTCGATGCGCGCGAGCCGCTCGACGGCACAGGCGATGACTTTGACGATGGCGTGACGATAGTTGATGTCAGCAGCGGCGCGGCAACGTTGCTCAACGGCCAGACCGCTCGCGCAACGGTCCAAGTCTTCGCGAGCGATGATCGAGCGCGACTTTTCGCCTGGATCGACTTCAATCGCGATGGCGACTTCGATGATCCTGGTGAGCAAGTGCAGAACGGCTCGACGCTGCTTTCGGATGGCGTTTTCTCGTTCGATTTCGTGGTACCCACGACGGCCATAGCAGGCGAGAGTTACGCGCGGTTTCGCCTCAGCACCGATACCGATCTCGGCACGATAGGTGCCGCCGCCGATGGCGAAGTCGAAGACGTGCCGATCTCGATCGCGGCTTCCAATAGCGCGCCAACCAACATCACGCTCTCGCGAACGCAGGTCTTTTCCAACGTCGCCGGCGCTTGGATTGGTCGGATTGCGGTGAGCGATCCCGATTTTGGAACGCATACGTTCGCCTTCAACGACACGCGCTTCATCGTGGTGGCAGGCAACTTGTATTTGAAAGCGGGCGTCGCCGTCGATATCGGCACGGAAACGACGATCGCGCTGTCGATCACCGCCACGGACAACGGCTCGCCAGGCTTGAGTTTCACCAAAGGCTTCGTGTTGACCGTGCTGGCGGCACCGGTGTGGGCGTGTGCGTATCAATGGGCTCCCAATCCTTTCGACGTCGATGCCGATGGTTTCGTTACACCTATCGATGCCGTACTGGTCATCAACGAACTCAACGCTCAGGGGCCTCGTAGCTTGCCGCTGATCGCGCTGGGCACCGCGCCTGCGCCGTTTTATGATGTGTCGTGCGACAACGCGCTGAATCCCGTCGATGCCGCGCTGGTCATTGGCTTTCTCAACTCGCAATCCGGTGAAGGGGGCGAACCGGTTTCGTTGGGCCCGGTTGCTTTGTATGGCACGACATCCGCACTACCGGCCATCGCGCCCAAACCAGTATCAGAAGCATGGCTGCCGACAGACGACAACACGTTCATGCACTTTCCGTCGCAAGATTTCACAAATCGCTCATTGACGCGCACATTGGTCGAGCGCTTCGACGAACCATGGCTACCGTTCGCCGACAATTCCCAGGCATTCACGTACGCGCCATGGATGTTGGCGCGCTTCGAGGAATCGGCCCAGGCCCTCGCGGCAACGCGCGACGATGAGACCACCGACGACGAATGGGCAGCGATCTGGGGCGACCTGCTAGCGGAGGAATTGCTGCCGCATTGAGGCAACGATCCATCTATCGCATCAATGGCTCCTCTCGGTCGGTCAGAAAGCTCGCTGGGTCTCGTTCGAGCATGCTCGGCAAGCCCGTGGAACTGACCATCATTCTACTCAGCGACACTTCGTTGAGATGACTCAGTGCCGATAGTTGCCGCACGCCCGCAGGCGATATTCGATTGTTCGGCAGATATAGCGTCTGCAGATTCTGAAGTTTGACGATGTACTCCACGCCTGCATCCGTGATTGTTAGGTCGACAATCGACAGCTTCTCCAATTGATCGAGACCGACGAGATATCGCAACCACTGCTCGTCGAAGGTTGTTTCGCTTAGCTTGAGCGTCTTCAATGTTGTCATTTTTCCAATTGTCTGAAAGTCCGCTTCGGTCAGGTGAATCTTGACAAAGTCGAGTTGCTCCAAATCGCAATCCACCAGCTTGAGCAGCAATTTGGGCGAGAACCGATCGACTTGATTGTCACGACCAAAGCTGAGAAAGGGATCCTCATCCTCGTCATTCACATACGTCCAGATTTCACCGTTGCTCCCGTAGAAGTGGACATGATGCAAGCGGCGGTAGTAATCTTTGCCCACGATCGGTGCCCAAAAAGCGCGATGCGGGAGGCCCAGATCCTTGAACTCACCACCTGCACCTGCCGCATTCAGTTCTTTCACCAGTAGGCGCTGTTGGTTGGCGGCGTTGTAGACGCGGGAATGACAACCCACTAGCATCGCCAGCGCGACCAGACTCGCGGTGATTGAAAATCGTTGCCAACGCGTTACAGAGAACATCATCGGGCAAGCCCTCCATGGTGAAAGCGAATGGTAATGACCTACCCCCACCATCGCTAGGGCAATTCGCCTGGGGACGCGTTGGCAGTCACACCAGGCAAACTGCCTACCCTTCGTGGACTTTGTTATGATGGCAAGGTTCACATTTCGCACGCTTTCGGAGAACTGCCGATGCCTTGCTCCGCCATCAACCGCGTTCGTCTCGTTTCTGGGATGTTGTTCGCGCTGCTGCTGGGTTGTGGCGGTGCCGAACAGCCAGCCTCCCCGGCGACGGACGGCCAGCTGCGACCGGTCACGCTGGCACTTAATTGGTTTCCCGAAGCCGAGCATGGCGGTTTTTATGCGGCCAAAGCGGCAGGCTACTTCGAGGAAGAAGGACTCGATGTCAAAATCATCCCTGGCGGGCCGAATGTGAAGGTGCTGCAAAATGTGGCCCGCGGCGAAGCGATGTTCGGCGTGGCGGTGGCCGATCAGGTGTTGCTCGGTCGCGCGCAAGGAGCGAATGTCGTGGCGTTGATGGCACCACTTCAAGATAGCCCGCGCTGCATCCTCGTTCATGAAGAATCCGGCATCACGCGTCTCAGCGAACTCAAGAATGTCACGCTGGCGATGCGAACCGGTATCGCCTTCTCGGATTATCTCAAGTCGAAGGTGCCGCTGGAAAATGTTCAAATCGTGGAATACTCCGGGAATGTCACGCAGTTCCTGCTCGACAAGAACTATGCTCAGCAAGCCTATTCGTTTAGCGAACCGTTCGTCGCGCAGGAGCAAGGTGCCAACACTCGGTCGCTGATGGTGAGCGAACTGGGCTACAATCCTTACACCAGCCTGCTCATCACACGCGATGAACTCGTAACGAGCGATCCGGACCTGGTCGACAAAATGACGAAGGCGTCGCTGCGCGGTTGGCAAGCCTATCTGCAAAATGCCGAGCCAGCTAACAAGTTGCTGCTGGAAGCCAATCCCGAACTGACCCTCGCTGCGCTTAACTTCGGCCAACAAGCTCTCAAGCCGTTGTGTCTCCCTCAGGACGCCCCGCCCGAATCGCTCGGCCAGATGACGACCGCGCGTTGGCAACAACTGGCCGATCAACTCATCGCGATCAAGTTGCTGGAACCCAAGCAGGTCGAGGTCACTCACGCCTTTCGTGCCAAGTAGCCTGTGGAGCGCGGGCGTCCCGCCCGCTTCGTGCTTCGCCCCCACTTTACTAGATCCCGACGCGCGTTTTCTTTTTGTTCCTATTTCACCTAACGTATTGATCC
>JBGSHH010000802.1:0-18992 GCA_041752355.1 Pirellulaceae bacterium
CGCGCTATCGGGGCTAGTTCTAGCAATCTACCACGCCGCCTCCATCTGGCCAACAATCTGCGAAGCAAGACGACTGATCACTTTCTGCTGAGACGTGACTGTCGACTGGCCGGCTTCGGGGATGAAGTTTGACGAAGCGGAAAGACCGACGATCGTATCGTCCAGCGGCATCGCGCTGCGAGTGATAAGATTTCCTTGCCGATCGCGCCATGTCATAAAGACCTGAAAGCGCGTCTCAAGACTGCGCGGCTCGTCGTAGGCGTTTTCCGCCAGTACACGTTTGCTGTCCGAATCGATGCGAATTTCCAGAACACTATCGGCACTATCCGAGCCAACAACCTTATACGGCGTTGAGCGTTCCAGTTCTTTCACCACCGCTTCCGTCAGTTGCTCGCCGAGGTTGCGACGATAGCTGCCCGAAGTTATTACCGGCACGTGCACTGTGCGAATATCGGGACGATAAAGCGAACACGCCCCGAAGCGATAGATCGAGCAGCCCGAACTACTGGCGAGCAGGGTGGTCGTGATGAGCAGCGGAATGAGTAGGGAAAATCGCATGCTCAAATTCGCATCGGGCTGAAAATCAGGGGGGAATGTTTTTGCGTAAAAGGGTTTATCGCTTCTTCGCAGGCGTGTCGTTATAGAACAGCGGCTTGGCCGGTTGCTCACGGGGGAACAGATCGACCAACCATTCCATCCGCTTGGGTGGCACTTCGGGAAGGCCACCCTGTTCGGTCAATTGCTGCTTCGCGCGATCACCAAAGGGGGTGTCGTTGTATTCATCGACGCAGGTCTGCTGATAGAGCCGAGCAGCACCATACTCGCCGCGTTTCACAAAGTACTGCGCCATATTCCATTCGCGTTCCGCCTTCTTAAAGCGAACTTCGGCATATGCCCGTGCGAGAAACTCTTTATTCTCCGCGGCTTCCTGCGGGAATTGCTTGCGGATCTGCTTGATCAGCTTTTCAGATTCATCCAGCGCATCGCCTGCATAGTCGGAACCCTGATAGCACAGCAGCTTCGTCTTTAGGCCAAGGAAGTGCGCTTTGAACTGATGTTCGCTGGTGGGAAACGCCTTGCGCAAGTCGCCGTAATATTCATCCGCCTTGAAGTAGCTGCCGTGCAAAAAGTGTGCGTTGGCGGCAGCGAGTGTTGCATCGTCGGCGAGTTTGCCGGTGGGATCGTCGATGCGAATCTTGTCGTAAACACGCAGCGCGTTACCACGAGCGTCTTTCCAAGGTCGACGGCGGTTGGTGAAGTTGAAGTAAAAGGAACTTTCCGGACTCTCCTTCGTCAACTCCAACCAATACTGGGCGATGACATAGCGCCGGGCATCGATCGTATCCATGTACTTAGTGCCGGGGTACTTCTTAATTAGCTTCTCGTACATGCCATTGGCTTTGGGATACGAATCGGCGAAGAAGTAACTTTCGGCAGCCATGTAGAGGCCATCTTGTTCGAGCGCTGAATCGGGCCAGCGTTTCGCGGCCTCGGCGTATTTGTCGGCGGCTTCCAACAGCAGTTGTTCGCGTCGTTCCGCAGGCGCGGCTTCCGAGACCGCCTCGCGATACTGCGCTTCCGCCTGCGCATAGAGTTGCTTGGCCAAATCGGGGCGCGGTTCGGTGCCGGTGAGTTTCTTATAGGAACTGGTCGCGGACTTAGACAAAGCGGTGGGGGAGAGACTATCCCAAAACGACTCATCTTCCTCATCGACCTGGGCAGGAAGGGGCGAGTCTTCGTAAGAGGCTTGTCGGACCTCGGTTTCGCCGGTAGGTGTATCATCGGTGATCGAAGCGCTAGTTGCGCCTTTGCGCCCGCCAAAGGTGGTGCATCCAGTGAGCGCAATCGCGACCACCAATAGCAACCCAACGAGCGAGCGGCAAGCAATCGACATGCGGACGTCCTTGTCCTGTGGAACTATGCAGTCCTGTGTAGCTTCTCAAACGTTGTCAGCCGACCATCGTTCCCATGAACTTATACATTTGCGGGCGTTTACCGATCAGATTCGTCATGTAGTGATTTAATACGCCGCGCAATTCACCTTGGCGTTTGGATTCCAATTTCGTTTCATCCCAGGGTCCCGCTTCGTTCGCCAGCGTTCTCAGGAGGGCCAGGACTTCGACGCTCACACTAACAATCTGACGCTTTCCGGCTCGGCAACGCTGGCACAACACTCCGCCTGACTGTTGACCAAACGACACTCGCCCGACGTTCGCCATCGGCGCACCGCATTCGACGCAGTTCTCAAGCTCCGGCAAATGTCCTACGTAACGCAGCAAACTTAGTTCAAATCTCGCCACGATCGCCATCGTTTGGCCTTCCCCATCCAGTGCTTGCAAGGCCGCTACGGCGGCATCGAACAACTCCGGATGCGGATCGCCATGATCAGTCAGGTCGTTCAGTAGTTCGGCAATATAATAGCCTGCGTACAGACGAGACAAATCGCGCGTGGCGGATCGAAATCGTCGCTCCAACTTGGCCTCGGTTAGGAGGTCGAGCGTGTCGGACGATTTGTGGAGGAACACTATGCGACAGACCGCTAACAGGTCAAGAGCAGACTCGAACGCACTCTTGGGCCGTCTCGCTCCTTTGGCGAGACCGCTAATCTTGCCAAAATCGCGGGTAAACAACGTCACCACGCAACTCGACTCGCTAAAGTCGACCAAGCGAATCACGATGGCGGTGGTCTTTTCGGAAGACATGGAATATTGGGAAAAGCGGCCCGAGATGCGAAGCTAGCATGGTTGCATCGTTAAGCGATGCTCAATCATCATACCGTGGCGACAGCCCAAAGGTCGCTAGATACTCGCGCTCCTTGGAGCGCATTTCCGACTTGAGCTCCGGCTCCAGATCGTCGTAGCCCGCCAGATGCAACGTGCCGTGAATGGCGTAGAGCAGCATCTCGTCCTGGGCCGACCAGCCAAAGGTCTGTGCCTCACGGGCGGCATAGTCGGCACTAATGATGATTTCCCCCTCGAATCGTCGCGCGTCATCCTCCAACACGAAACTGAGGACGTCCGTCGGATAGTCGTGCTGCAAATACTGGAGGTTGAGGCGATGCATCGTTTCGTCATCGACCACGGCGATGCTGATGAGCGCCTTCTCGATACCTTCGCCTGCTAGCACCCGCTTGATGCCTTCGCGCAATTGGTCGCGATTGACCTTATGCGCGGCTTGTTGGTTGTTGATGGCGACTTTGAGCATTAGACCACTACCTCCTCGCCTTAGCCGGGAGCTTGAGATGACATCCGCTGGCAATTGATCAGCAACGAATTAAAGCAAAACGACTAGCGGAACCTAGCCCTGCGGCAACGGCAAGGCCAAGACTGTCACGAGAAACGATCGAGCTACTTGGATGCTGACGTGCTCATGCGTCGTCCGACGTTGCGCTCGCCTTGATGGATAAGACGCCAGACATACCGTTAAGGCGGCAGGCTGGAAGCCTACCCCACGTTAGGCCGTGGCCTGGCTGGGATACTTCACGCGGCCATGATAGACGGCGATGAGCGATTTGACGAGGCTATCCTCGATGATGTGCAGTTCCTGGAGGGATAGCCCGCACTCTTCAAATTGACCGTCGAGCAGGCGTTTGAGCGCGATGTCGTGCACTAGGCTTTCCAAACGAGCAGGCGTGGGATCAACCAGCGCGCGACTGGCACTCTCGCAAGCATCAGACAGCATCAGCACGGCCGTTTCCTTCGACTGCGGCTTAGGGCCGGGATAGCGGAAACTGGCTTCGTCGACCGCTGCGGGACCATTAGGATTCGTGGAATTCTGTTTCGCCGCCTGACGATAGAAATATTCGACCAGCGTGGTGCCGTGATGCTGCTCGATGAAATCGATGATCGATTGCGGCAAATGATGCTGGCGAGCGAGTTCGGCTCCGTCTTTGACATGCGCGATAATGACTAGCGTGCTCATCGCTGGTACGAGGGACTCATGACGGCTCTGCTCGCCCCCTTGCTGATTCTCGACAAAATAGCCGGGCTTGAGCATCTTGCCGATGTCGTGAAAATACGCCCCCACGCGAACCAAGAGCCCATTGGACCCGATCGCCTCGGCAGCGGCATCGGCAATGGAAGCAACGTTGATGGAATGGTTATAGGTACCCGGAGCGCGACGGACCAACTCTTGCAACAGCGGATGCGCAATATCGCCAAGTTCCAGCAAGCTAATATCGGTCTGAATATCGAACGCCTTCTCGATAAACGGCAGCAGGCCGGTCATCAATAGTCCCGACAAGACGCCGCAAAAGCCAAACCACGTCGCGCCCACCAACAACATGCTGGCGAACGATCGCATCATCAGTCCTTCGGCATCAGCGACGGGACCATTGCCCGAGATACCAGAACTGCCAAACGCTTGCCCAGCCAACGTGCCCACGCCAATCGCCGTGAGCATTGCGACCGCGCCGGTGGCAGCACCGATATAGATCAATTTGGTGCGACTACGGATGCGACCAATCAAAAGCACGGCCGCCGCAACGGCAGCGCACAACACGATGAACTCATGCAGCGAGTAGCCTGCAGTAACAGTGACCACCACTGCCACACTTGCGGACAATAACAACGCCAACTCGCGTTGATAGGCGATGGCGACGATCATCCCAAAGAGAAGTAGCGGGATAATCTCGGCTCGCCAATCGTCCGCAATGCAACACAGCACCACCGTCCATACCACTAGCCCCAATAGCGTCGCGAACTTGCGAAAACTCATCAACAAGTGCGTGTGATTGCGATAGAGATAGGAGCCACAGAGGGTGAACATCGCCACATACATGCCCAAGACGGCGAACGAATAATTCACGCGCTGCCACCATCCCATGTTGCCAACCAGGGTGTCGTATTCCACGCGCAAGATCTTGATATCGTCTGGCCGCAGCGGCTTTCCCGGCTTGGCGATGGGTGTCTCGCCGGGAAGATAATGAAACATCACCGGTTCAAGATTGTCGATGATCCGCTTAGCAGCTTCACTGGTTGCGACCGGATCGTATTTAAGCGTCACCGGCAGTCGAGTCTTCAACCAGTTGAAAACAAGTCGGCCCACGACATCAACTTTTTCGGCAGGCAGGCCGGACGTGCGAAGTTCCGTAAACAGACGCTGTTCGAGTACTGGCGTCGCTTCCGCGATGCGCACATCCTTAATCTCTTCGCGCTGCTCCAGTCCTTTGTCGCCCACTGGATGCACAAGAATTGCCGTCAGGTTGCCATCTTCCGGCTTGTGCTGCGGGTTTTCCAATAGACCTTGGCGTTCGATGTTGTCCATCGCCCGTTTGACCGCCGACTCAAACTGCGTGAGTTCCATGTCGTTCGTGAGGGCTTCGCGCAGCTTATCGAACGTCTCCGCCGCCAGCTTGGCATCTTCGTCCGGCGTCGCCATCATCGCCATCGGGACGTAGAACTCTTTCCAGACATCCCTGTCGACGGTCTCAAACGATTCGGCCCGCACCAGGCGAAAGACACTGTCTTTCAGCACTTGTTGCAGTTGCACGATTGGCTTTTTGTCATTGGTATAGATCGCCAATAATTCACTTCGCTTTTGGCGATTGCGGTTCTCCGTTCCCTTTTCGTCTTTGATCTCAAACGGCACGCGCGCAATGATTGCTCGCCCAGGAATGTAGCCTGTGCGATACGAAAAAGGTGGTGCCCAGCCGGCGGTAATAAGCCACAACAGCACTGCCAATAGCAAGCAGAGCGCGATGCGCAGCAGCACATCACCCCGGCGAATGGAGTCCAGCGTGCGCGCGAGTTGCCCAGGCGGCAGCACAAAGCCCGTCACACGGTCACCGCGAGCTCGTTTGAAGGTGCCGGAAGCCATAACCGTTATCGATCGCTCGCCGAGCGACGAGTCCTTTTATGGGTTTCCAGCGGCGGCTCATCGTCATACG
Organism: Pirellulaceae bacterium; assembly: GCA_041752355.1. Taxonomy (GTDB): domain Bacteria; phylum Planctomycetota; class Planctomycetia; order Pirellulales; family Pirellulaceae; genus JAEZGD01. The sequence goes on from JBGSHH010000802.1 coordinate 5,888, forward strand.
CCCGTACAATGTCTTGCACCAAGCGATGTCGCACGATATCCGACTTATGCATTTGGACGACCGCCACACTCTCGATATCGCGCAATCGCATGATGGCGTCGGAGAGGCCGCTGGTCGTGTGACGCGGCAAATCGACTTGCGTCGTATCGCCTGAAACGACGATCTTGCTCCCCGCGCCCATGCGGGTCAAAAACATCTTCATTTGCGCGACAGTGGTATTCTGCGCTTCATCTAAAATGATAAAGGCTTCATTGAGCGTTCGACCTCGCATATAGGCCAGCGGACAAATCTCAATGGCGTCTTGCTCCATCAAGCGCTTGATCTGATCGTGATCGATCATCTCATGCAGCGCGTCCAGGAGCGGTCGCAAGTACGGATTAATCTTGGCCTGCAAATCGCCAGGCAAGAATCCCAAGCTCTCGCCAGCCTCGACGGCGGGGCGAACCAGGACGATCTTGCGAATGCTGTGATGCTTGAGCGCTTCCACCGCCAATGCCACAGCCAGATAGGTCTTACCCGTACCGGCCGGACCGATTGCGAAGACCAGATCGTTCTTACGAATCGCCTCGACGTAATTGACCTGACCAGCGGTGCGCGGCTTCACCTGCTTGGCGATATTGATTACGTCGATCGGCTTGGGGGGCGGCAAGGTTTCCTCGCCAGCGCTACGACCCACGATCGACACCACTTCTTCTTCGGCGAGGGTGCCTTTGCGCTGCACGAGTTCTTTGAGTTGCTCCACGGCCTGCGTCGCCTGGATGACTCCTTGCTCGTCACCGGTAATGCGAATTTCGCCGTCCCGGTGGGTAATGGAAACGCCGAACCGTTCGCGAATACGGCGGAGATGTTGGTCGCGCGGTCCAAACAACGATAGTACCGCGTTTGGGTCGACCAGCGAGATGGTGGCTTCGTGCATGGAAGAACCGGCAACAAGGGCCGGCAAGTAACTCTCTGCCACAAGCAGCGGAGTGGAAATCCTTAGCTACATAACTATAGCTGAGGGATAGGGGCGGGGGCTAGGACCGAAGCGACTGAACAGCCTAAGTGATTTGAATTTAACGACTTACGTGGCAATCATCGAAATTGCAGCGAACTGTACAATCGTTATCAACGGAATTTTGATAACGGAGATCGACGCCGGAAGATTCCGATGTCGGGAATAGTTACCTACAATTTCGTCAAATGAAACGATGACAGATGAGCGCAACCGGTTCACAACTTCACTAACCCGCCCACCCAGCAAAAATAGGCCACCGGTGCAGCCAGCAAGACGCTATCCATGACATCCATCACACCACCCAGGCCACGCAGCCAACTGCTAGAGTCCTTTTGCCCCATGTCGCGTTTGAGCAACGACTCTGCCAGATCGCCCACCATACCGGCGATGGTTACCAGCAAGGCATAGAGCAGCCAACCTTTCCAACTTCCGATTTGAACCGCGTTGCCAAATACCGCTGGCATCACATATTGAAAATAAACCACCCCCGCCAGACAAGCAACGAGCACACCGCCCAGCGCACCTTCGATCGTCTTACCTGGCGAAAGTAGTGGCGTCATCTTGTGGCGTCCAAATAGCTTGCCGAACATGTACGCGCCGGTATCGGCGAACTTTACGATCCAAATCACCGAAACCACAGCTGCCATCCCCTGCCGTTGATTGGCTTCGTCGATGAATCGCAGCCAAATCAAGAATGAATACGACACGCCGAGATAGGCGATGACAAACAGGCTCAGCGCCACGTTCACAATCACGCCGCCCGGCTTTTGATAGCGCACCATCTCGCCACCAAACGCGAGCGGAATCCACAGCGTGAACATGCCGAGCGTGAAGCCGAGTTTTCCCAGCGGGCAATCAGGCGGATAGGTCTCGCCCCAAAAAGAATACAGTAAAGGCGTGCAAGCCGTGAGCACGACCATTGTTACGCCACTATAAACAACCCACTGCACCGGGCGGTGCTGCGATTTCAAGAGCCACAGCACTTCTTCCGTAGCGAGCAATATCGCCGCCAGCGCAGGCAAAAACAGCCAAATGCCTGGGTAACCAAAATTCCAGGCGTAGTCGGCGAACACCAACAATAGCAGCGGAATCAGAATCGCCGCCGCACCGAGAAGTCGCCAACGCAACATAGTTAAGTCGTCAATCGAAAGAGGTTGCCCGTTTTGATGTCACGCTGGATTGAGTCCACCAAACCGTCGATCGCGGGCCGCAAAGTCCCGAATCGCATCGTGCAATTGCGCCTCGGCGAAATCTGGCCAACACAGTTCCGTCACCCACAACTCCGCATAGCTAATCTGCCAGAGCAGAAAATTGCTGATTCGCATTTCCCCTGCAGTGCGCACGAGCAAATCAGGATCTGGCATACCGCTGGTATAAAGATGATTGGCAATGGCGGCTTCATCGATATGTTCGACATCCAGCTTGCCTTGCTGCACTTCCAGCGCGATCCGTTGCACGGCGTCGACCATCTCCGCCCTGCCGCCATAGTTAATGGCCAGACAAAGCCGCGTGCCGGTATTGTTCGCCGACAACTCGATCGTCTTGTCCATCTCTCGCAGCGTACTCTCGGGGATGCCATCGCGACGGCCTATCACGCGCACGCGAATGTTTTGCTGCATGATGATCGAGCGTTCCTCGATCATGTATTGCTCGAGCAAATGCATGAGAAAATCGAGTTCATGTTGCGGGCGTTTCCAGTTCTCGCTGGAGAGGCAATAGAGCGTGAGTTGCTCGATCTTCAACCGCGCACACTCCTCCACCGTTCGGCGCACACTCGCCACGCCACGCCGATGCCCTTCGATGCGCGGCAAGTTCTGCCGCTGCGCCCAGCGACCGTTGCCATCCATGATAATGGCGATATGCCGCGGGCGTCGCTCAGTCGGAATTTCAAGAGTGGTGGGAGTGGAGGACATGGTGAGGCGAGGTCGCTATTCGCTCTGCAAGCGTTACATTTTACTCACGGAGCGAACAACGACCGTGCTTGGCTAATTACCGGCAAAAATCGTCTGCTCGCGATCGGGGCCGACACTGACCACGCTCACGGGCCGCCCCACCAGTTCGCTGATGCGTTGCATATATTTGAGCGCCAACCCAGGGAAATCGCTCATTTTACGAACCTTGGTGACATCGCTCATCCAACCTGGCAGCGTCTCGTAAATCGGTTGCACGCGGCGCAAATCATCGACATGGCTGGGGAAGTTCTCGATCCGTTTGCCATCGAGTTCATACGCCACGCAGATTTTAATCTCTGGCAGTTGGCTCACGACATCCATCATCATCAGCGACAGCGAATCGATGCCGGAGAGTCGGGCGGTATAGCGCACGGCGACGGCATCGAACCAACCGCAGCGCCGCGGGCGACCTGTTGTGGTGCCATATTCGTGGCCTAGCTCGCGAATTCGGTGGCCAGCTTCGTTGTCTTGTTCTGTCGGAAATGGACCGCCACCGACGCGCGTACTGTAGGCCTTCACCACGCCTATCACGGTATTCAGCCAACGGGCGGGGATGCCAGAACCGCTGGAAATTCCCACGCCGGAAGCATTGCTGCTGGTCACAAACGGATAAGTACCGTGATCGACGTCGAGCAAAGCTCCTTGCGCCCCTTCAAACAGCACGCGCTTTTGGGCTTCCACCGCGTCGAGCAAGTACGAGGTTGTATCGCCGACATAAGGTCGCAAGCGTTCGGAATAGGTATGGAACTCTTGGAAGATAGCGTCGGCGTCGAGATCGATATTCGCGCCGCTGTGCGATAGTCCGGAGAGAATTCGCCGTTTGGCTTCGACAATGCGGCCGATCTTCTCGCGGAAATCGGGGCGAAGCATGTCCCCCAGTCGCACGGCATAACTGCGGCCCACTTTGTCGCGATAACAAGGCCCAATGCCGCGCATCGTGGTGCCGATGTTCTCGCCATCGGCGGTCCCTTCGTTCATCGCCTTATCTTCGGCCATGTGCCAAGGAAAGACGACGTGAGCGCGATCGCTGAGCATTAAGTTGTCGGAAACTTTGATGTCGCGCTTGACGAGCGAATCGATCTCCTGCAACAGCGTCGGCGGATTGAGCACCACACCGGGGCCAACCACGTTCATCACGTGCGGATTGAGAATGCCGCTGGGGATATGGTGAAGCTTATAGGTCTGGTCGCCGACCACCACCGTATGTCCGGCGTTGGCTCCCCCTTGGTAACGGACGACAATATCGAACTGAGTCGTGAGCAAATCGACGAGTTTCCCCTTGGCTTCGTCGCCCCACTGCAAACCGATGACGCAAGTACCTGGCACGCGCGCGTTCTCCCTACCGGTCGTAACGGATCATTCCAAACTCGCTATGTTACCCGTCTGCTGATCCATGTGGTAGGGTGCGGAGGATCCATCGCACCCCACTTATGGTCGGTCTTGTCGAATGCCCGCCCAATTAAATGCGGCGAATAGGATGGCAGGTTTCCGCATCAATGACGGTCGACAACGATTCCATAAGGGAAACGTGGCTTTCGTCATCGGAAATCGGTGCAAAATCGAAGTGACAGAGGGTGCCGAAAATTTGTCCCAATCGACCGTGAAGGGGGACGCCACAGTAGGCCCGAATGGTGTTTCGCGAGGGATGGTCGACTAGTTGGTCATCTCGCAGCGCATCTTCGACGACAAACGGTTGCCCTGTCTTACGCACATAAACGCAGTACGTTACGGTTACCGGCAATTCATCCATTTCGCGAGCGTCGCTGATCTCAGGATGCTTGCGGTCGTAGAAGTAGAGATTCTGCACACGTTGACCGTCGAACATATACATCGCGGTAAAGCGATAACTCGACAACGCGTTCAAGCGTGCGAGTGCCCCGCGAATGCCTTCGTGGGCCAAGGCCGATTGAATCACCGAAAGTTGCGACGAATCGACCATGCGCGAATCATACCTTGATTCCCTGTACTGGGCTAGTGATTCGTTCGATCGCAAAAGATTGTCGCCATCTACAATTCGCCATCGTATATAACTCCGCCTTGGCGATTGACGACCATGATGCGGACGCCATCCTTGGTTTCCTGGCGGTATTTGATGGCGATCTTGTCGCCTTCAGGCGATGGGAAGAAAGTTACCGGTTGGTTATCGTCGGGATAGCCAGCGCGCACTTTGCTTAGGATTACTTTGGGTGCGGCAGCGGGGTGCGAAAACCATTCCACGGTGAAGTGCTCTCTGCCGAGTCGGCGCGCGACCAAACGTTGCATCGGATCGCTAAACGTCGCCGCCGCGCTCCACTTGTCCTTCTTGGCCGCTTCGCAGGCACGCGTCAGCATTTCACTGGGCTCAAAATCAATCAGGCCGCGTTGGGGGTCGAGCAGCATGTAGCCTCGCTCCAATGGCAAACGCGCTACGTTGTCTTGCCAACGTCCCGCCGGTGGCCACCATTGCATTTCTCCGTTCTGCTGACTTTCGAACTGTTCGGGCCGCACGCCGTCGGCGAACTTCAGGGAACGCAATTCTCCTTGCCAGTTGCAGAAGACGAATTGCGGCGGTCCCTCATCGACTTCTCGTTCCAAGATCAAGCCGGTGCCATCGGGCAGAAAGGGAGAAACTCGAAACGCAAGTAGGGAAAGGCTCGGATGCTCGGCATGGAGAATCTCAAACTCGCCTGTTTTCAGGTGATATAGACGTGGCGGCGAGAGCCACAAGAACAAATGATCATCAAAAGGAGACCAGGAAATCGCATCCCATTCCTCGTTAAATTCTTTATCTCCTAAAGTGAACTCAGGCGATGTGTGGACCAAATTTCCTTCAAGGTCGGCCACGATCACTTGTGCATTCGCCTTACCATTACGCTTGAGCAAGGCGACGCGATCGCCAGTTGGACTTACGCCCACGGGACTGGTGCGAGAATCGCCCACCATCGCCATGCGTCGGGTTTTGCCGGCAGTGAGGTCGAGGTGGGTGAGTTCGGATTGCTCGTCGCCAGGCTTGGTGTAGACCAGCCCACTGCCGTCTGGCAGCCACTGGGGTTCGCTGGGGAGACAGCCCGCTACCAGGATGAGCAACCAGCAAATACCGATCCTGTGCGAAAACGACCTGCTGGTCATGTGTCAGCCTCCAGAGCCGACGTGATGGGCTATTTGTTAATACTCTTGGCAGTTTCCTTAGCCTTCGCCATCACGTCGGCGAGTTTGACTGGCTTGCCTTCCTGACGCTTACTTTCATCGGCTGCTTCCATAAAGGCGTAAATCTCTAGCGATTCGGGCGCGGAAACGGGTGGTTTTCCCGTGCGAAAGAATTGCACGATCTCTACCACCAGACCGCGATAGCCTTCGTAGGGCCCGATTGGCTGAATTCCTTTGGCGGTAAAGGCCGTGCCGCCATAGCCACTGGCGCCTTTGCGAATACCGCGAAACGTACCGATCCGGCCGCCTGCCCAGGTGCCCACCACCACATCGGCATCCGACGAGGTACTGCGCGTTACACTTTCGCAGCCTGGGCCCATCACGGTAAAGAGCGACTCGACGCCATGAATGCCGTACCAGAACAAATCGGGGTGTGTTTTCTCAAGCGCTGCAGGACTATATGCATCGCAGCCGAAGACTTCGCCAAACTCACCTCGGCGGAGTTTCTGGGCTCCGGCAGTGAATCGCAGCGACGACGAAGTAAACATGGGCGTGTTGTACTTTTCTGCCGCCGCAAAAATCGCCACGGCATCGGCTAGCGAACCAGCCACTGGCTTATCGATGAACAGTGGCTTCTTGGCTTTCAGAACCGGCAGTGCTTGTGCCAAGTGAGGGCGACCGTCGTTGGTCTCGAGTAAGACGCAATCGACGCGTTTGATCAGGTCATCAATGGAGTCCACAATTTCCACGCCAAGCGCCTTGAGTTCCTCCGTGTACTTCGGCACACGTTCGACACTCGACGCGATATCCTCGCTCCCCTGTGGATAGGCTGCCACGACGCGGCAATTCGCGACCTCGGCCGGGGCATTCGGATCGTTCAAGATCTTGGCGAACGCCGGCGCATGAGAAGTATCCAGTCCGATGATGCCAACTTTGAGCATGGGTGGTTCCGTCACGGCATCTTCGGCCAAGAGAGGGTTGATCAAAATCGACAGCAGCAAAGCACAAATCGCGACGCGAAGCATGATGTGTTTCCAAAATCAGGGTGTTTTCAGTTCTTTAAGCAGTCGGACGGCTTCCTCGACCAACATCTCTCCACCACCAGGCGTGACGCGAGAATTGATGGTCTCGTAGCTACCTTCCGCGAACGCTTTCTTAGTCGGGATATAGCCAGGGGAGTCGTTGCAAAGTTCGATGACGATGGTGTGTTCAAACGGCGATGCAGTCTTAATCGCCATACCTAGCTCGACAAACACTTCGCCAGGTAGGCCGACGATCGCGGTGTTATCACCCAGCCGAAAAACCTGCACTTCGCACGGCAAGTTGTCTTTGGGAAGCGATTGCAGCGCCACGATCTTGCAGGTTTCGACTTGTTCGAGGAACGACAGTTCCTTGCCCCCCACCTTGCCCATGTTCGCCTGCGCTTTGGCGATTTCCTCGGCGTTGTACTTCTGCAAAGGGCAAGCGACCAGCGTCGATTTCACAGCGAGCGACGGCTTCACCGTTTCGCCCGACGAGGCGGTGACGATCGTGGAAAGGATCGCATGTCCGATATGCGCGGCCATCGCTTGTCCTTTGGGTTGATCGGATTGCGTGACGTCGATGTGGTTGATGTCGCCGCAGGTTCCCGCACCAAACAACGTCACGAAATCATGTTCCTTTCCCGCAAGATAGCCAGGGAAGTCCGCTGAATACTCAGTACCACCTACCGTATCCAAATGCAAAGCAAACACGCGCAAGCTGGCAAAGAGCCGATCATCGCGATCGCGGAAATTGAGGACGCTCAGTTCGGGATCAATCGGCCCGGCGACACGAACGATGTCGGGATTGAGTCTGCCAGGATTAAATCGCACGCTGCCGTCTTTCATGTGAAAGCGGCGATTAAAAGAGACACCTCGTTGCTCGAGTGCTTGCGATTCGAGATGAGCAGGAACGGCATTCTTCGCCGCGCTCACGATCGCGTCGGCCAGACGGTTCGCCAGCCAGGCAGGATAATCGACCAGTTTCTCGGCGGGATCATGCCCGTGTTTCGCAATGGCTTGAGCATGGAAGTAGTCGCGTAAGACGCCGCCGTAGAGAGGGCCCGTGTGGGAATGCGTGGCGGCGATAAGAATGTTGGAAACAGGGATTTTTGTTTGTTCGCTGGCCAGCTTTCTCGCCTCATCAGAAACCGCGCGCGATAGCCCGATCAAATCACAAAACACGAGCGCCGCTTGTTCTTCCCCTTGGATCAACACCAGCGCCTTGGCGTTGAGCGGATCGTGCGTGCCGGTATTGAGCCGCTCGAAAAAATAGCCGCTCATGCGGTAACCCGTCGGCGGCGTAATGTCCCGCACGGCGACACCGACACGCAATTCTTGCGCGGATAGCTGCCCACGGCAGCACAATACCAGACACGCAAAAATCCCTACAATCTCCATCCATTTGCCAAATCTCATTGCAGCTTCCTCTCCGAACATCCCCTGCTACCTAATCACCTATGCGCTCATTCACACCTTCGGTTCCCATTTCTCGCGATACTCACGGCTCCAGAGTTTCATCGCGTCGTCATCGTTTTGAATACGACCATCTTTCGGATCGCACTTCAGCGTCCGACCGACGCGATAGGCGATGTTGCCTAAATGGCAAAGCAGCGTTGTCTTGTGACCATCCTCGATATCCGCGTGGGGCCGCTTGTTCTCCCGAATCGCGCTGAGGAAATCATTCAGATGCACATCATCGCCAGCGTCACCTGTTCCGCGCGAGACTTCCTTATTCATCATGTCATAGATGACATATCCTCCCCCGTTGATGACCAGCGTCCCCTCGTCGCCGTGAAACATCATGCCGAACTGATCCCCTTCCGAGCCGCGTGGCGACCAACTCAAACCTTGCCAGGTGATGGTCTTGCCGCCGAAGTCGTACGTGGTGACATGCGTATCCGGCGTTTCCTGATCGTCGTCGTGCCGATATTTACCACCTCCGGCTGTGACTTTTTGCGGATAATCTACTTTCAATCCCCAGCGGCAAACATCGAGCGCATGCACGCCGTTGTTGCCGAGCTCGCCGGTCCCCCAATGCCAAAACCAATGCCAGTTATAGTGCAGATAATTGTCGTGATATTCCTTCTCCGGGGCTGGGCCTTGCCACAACGTGTAGTCGAGCCACTCGGGCACAGGCACGGCTTTACCATGACCGATAGACGGCCGGCGATTGTTGTACCAACAGCGCGCGAAGAGCGTGCGACCGATCGCGCCCTCGTGCATTTTCTCCACCGCCTCCATGATGCCAGGCCAACTCCGACGCTGCGTTCCCAATTGCACCACGCGATCATGCTTGCGCGCGGCGGCGACTGCCAACTCACCTTCCCGCGGATTGTGACTGGCGGGCTTTTCACAATAGACATGCTTGCCTGCGGAACAGCCGAGAATCGTGGCGGGGGCGTGCCAATGATCCGGTGCGGCGACGACGAGCACGTCTAACGATTTGTCGTCAAGCATCTTGCGGAAATCACCGACGGCCTGGGGCTTCTTCGCCTGTCGACCGCTGATCGCTTCGGCCGTGCGTCCCACGGCGCGGCTATCGACATCGCAAACGTACGCGACTTCGGAACCCGCTTTCGACGCAAAGCCCGCCGCCAGCGCATTGCCTCGACCATTGGTACCCATCACGCCCACAGTGATCTTGTCGTTGGCCGACTTAGGTTCTTGTCCATGGGCGAAGCCGGCATAAGCGCCGAGCGCAAGAACCGAGGCGGTGGAACTCTGTAGGAAGCGGCGGCGTGGGATGGAACGCGACATGGGTCTACCTCAGGGCCAAGGTGGGACGGTTGGTTGAAGCGGTTAGTATACCGGTTGGGAAAGCGAGAATACACCGTTTTATCGCGAGATCCATTGCGACGCCCGCCCCATCGCCTCGCGCAGTTTCAGCTTGCCGCGATAGACTAGACCGCGCACGGCATCAGGTGTACGTTCCATCGCAGTGGCGGTTTCTTCCAAGGTTTGCCCGTCGAGCAAATGCCGCCGGATCGCTTCGCGTTGTTCCTCTTCCAAACCGGCGATGGCGATGTGCAAGGCATGCACGGCTTCGTCGCGCGCGACCACGCTGCTCGGTGTGATGTCGTCGGCAGCGATCCAATCGAGCAAGGGAATCCAGCGGCTATCGTCGACGGCGACTTCCGTGATTTGCCCCCAATCGCCACCACGCTTCTGGCGATCGTGCTGTTTAATCGCGTCGAGCAAACGATGGTCCGCGATTGTCGCTAACCAATCGCCAAAGGAAGCATCATCGCGTGGCACGAACCGCGTGACATCGCGAAACGCTTGCAGGAACGTTAGCTGGAGAATGTCCTCCACCGCCTGCGTCGCTTGCAAACGTGTAGGCAATTTACCGGCGATGCGGCGGGCGAGTGGGTCGTAGTGAGCCAGCAGTAAACGTTCCAATGCGACCATATCGCCGAGCACGGCCGCCGCCAGCAGTTCAGGCTGGGCCGGATGTTCGCCTGGAGAGGGTTTTGAGGGGGACGCCATAAGCCGCGATACCGCAATGAGTTACGCCCCAGTGTAGCAGTTTGATGAGCGACGGCAAAATCGCCCCCACAATTTGACGAGCGCGCAGCTGGCAAGCGTCGCTTCCCAGCGTAGAGTTTCGCATCCAAACGACGAATTCTGCGAGGAATTTGCATGAATGCCGATCAACAAGCACTCTATCAGCAAATCGTCGATTTTCAGATCGATGCGCCCGGTGTGCAACTGACATTCGCGCATCGTCTGGCGCGGGAGAACAACTGGTCGCGCCGCTATACCCAGCGCGTGATCGTGGAATACAAGAAGTTCCTCTTTCTGGCAATGGTGGCGGGGCATGTGGTGTCGCCATCGGAGCAAGTCGATCAGGCCTGGCACATGCATTTGACCTATACGAAGTCGTATTGGGAAAACCTCTGCCAAAACGTGCTGGGCAAACCGCTGCATCATGGCCCGACACAAGGGGGCGACGAAGAGCAACGTAAGTACATCGACCTCTATCAGCAAACACTGGCGAGCTATGAAGCGTTCTTTGGCTCGCCTGCGCCGCGCGATATCTGGTCGCCGGCTGAGCAACGTTTTGGTGAAGACTTGCAGCATGTGACGGTGAATACTGCTCGCTATTGGATCGTGCGCAAGCCGCGCCTACCTCGGATCGATCTGCCGAAAATGCGTCTCACACCGCTGCTAGGTGCTGGACTCATCGGTTTCCCATGTTTCGCCGCTGGCGACAATCCGCTCGATTATAAGGGGCCCGAGTTCCTCATCTTTTACGGGCAAGTCGCCTTGGTCGCGGGGATGGTGGCGATTGTGATTCGTTGGTTGCTATCGCCTGGATCGCAGCCTGCGGATACCGATAAGCCGATCATGCTGGAGCCGTATGAAATCGCTTGTCTGGCAGGCGGCCCACTGCGGGCGGTTCATGCCGCATTTACAGCACTGGTCCACGCAGGCTCGCTGCGACTGACGGAACGGGACGAAACCACTTGGGGTGTCATCACTCAAAAGAAGACCTTCATCGAACAAGGTGAGCCACTTACCAGCGACGCGCCGCAATTGGAACATGCGCTATACGATGCGGCAACCATACCCACGACCAAGCCCCGAACGCTCTTCGCCGCCGCGCAGCCTTTGGCGGAAGACATCGAACACTCGCTCTATCAAAGAGGACTGGTCTACGCCGCGCAGACACTCCCTTGGGCCTGTATTCTGTCGGCTCTGATCATGGCTTCGCCGCTGGTGATTGGTGTGGCAAAAATTATTACGGGAGTCTCGCGCGGTCGGCCTGTTGGATTCTTGGTTGCTGCCTGCGTGGTGACAGTATTGATTGCTCTGGTGTTTCTCTTCTCGCGATCTCGGACCACAACCGCAGGGCAAAAAATATTGGACGCGGAGATTAAGAAACACGCGGAAACAAAAGTGCTGGCGGCAACGGCTCCGGATACACTTTCGCCCATCAGCATGGCGTTAGCCGTCGGATTATTTGGCGGAGGAATGTTGACCGCCGGTTCGTTGGCACAGTTGGGACAACTAATCCCAGAGTTTCGCGCGCCAAACCGCGGTTGGACTAGCAATAGTTGGAATAGCGGCGGTTGCAGCGGCGGCTGTAGTGGAGGAGGTGGCTGCGGGGGAGGATGTGGCGGCGGTGGCTGTGGGGGATGCGGTAGCTAACAACCACCTTTGACAACCGCCCGCCAATCCATCAACCTAGCGAAGATCCTTCCCTATTACAGCTTCGCCAATGGGCCCCTATGAGCCAACCTCTTCCTTCGGGTTCTCCGCGCACTTCGGCTGCCGCTCTTGGCCTTATACTCGCGGTCCCCTTGGCACTAGCGACCTATTGGATCATGGGTCACGCGGACCCTGGTTTAGAGTATGCTGCCAAAGCAACCGCTGGCATGGTGGTGCTTTTGGGAACGCTATGGATTACCGAAGCGTTGCCCCTGGCCGCTACCTCGCTGTTGCCGCTCGTGCTGTTTCCGTTGCTGGGCGTGCTGGATTTTAAAGAAGCGGCCGCTCCTTACGCGGATTATCTGGTCTTCGTTTACCTCGGCGGCTTCATGCTGGCGCTGACGATCGAACGCTGGCAACTCCATCGGCGAATCGCGCTGCACACGTTGTTGATTGTGGGGACGCGGCCGGCGCTGCTGGTGGGGGGCATCATGCTGGCGACGGCGATTCTCAGCATGTGGATTAGCAATACCGCCACCACGGCCATGATGCTGCCGCTAGGGCTAAGCTTGATCAAACTCATCAGCGATCAATCGAAGCCGCAGGATGCCGATCGTTTCGCGACCAGTGTCATGCTCGGCATCGCTTATGCGGCCACGATCGGTGGATTAGGGACATTGATCGGAACGCCCACGAACACGGCGTTGGCGGGCTTCGCCAACAAATACGAGGTGGATATCGGCTTCGCCCGCTGGATGTTGTTCGCGGTGCCGGTTTCGGTTGTTTATTTGATTTGTGCCTGGCTGCTACTGACCAAGTGCTTGTATCGTTTGCCCAATGCGGAGGTCCCTAACAGC
>JBGSHH010000803.1:0-4642 GCA_041752355.1 Pirellulaceae bacterium
GATACCATCGGCCTCGATCGGTTGAAACTGATGCAAAGCTTCGACGAATTCCTGCGCACGCGGATCATGTGCGATGAGGGCGGAGTTGGTGAGAATCGCCAGTTCGGTCGCATAACGTGCGGCGCGCGGTTGTTGGTCCCAGTATCCCAGCGCGCCAACATGATCCTTCGCGAGATTGGCGTTGTAAGCGGCGACGCGTTGTCGTTGAGCAGGCGTGCAGACATCCAACAGCGGCGCGGTATCGCGATAGAAGACATGCATGAGCAAGTACTGATCGACCACCGCTTCCCAATCGACCGGACCACCGATGATCGCGGGACGATGATCGTCCATATTCCAGGCCGCGTTGCGCCATTGTTTCGTGCTGAAACTGTTCGTGCTCCCCAGCGAGCGCGCAAAGGCGAACTCCAACTGATTGCGATCGTCGGTATTCACGGTGCCGCCAGCGCGCTGGGCCAAGGCTTGCGTCAGTTGATCCCCACCCAGATAGCCAGAGAACAAGCACTCGACATCGCTGCCCCGCCAACTGTTGCGCAGTGCCGCGGCATAGGGTTCGCTAGCCAGACGCTTGCGCAAGCTGGCGATATCATGTTGCCGCGGACGATCGGACGCGATCAACAGCAAATCGCTGCGACCGGTCTCCCAAAGCTCGACATGCGAAAACACCGACCGCAATGTGTTCACGACGATGCCCACGGTCGTTTCATCCACTTCATAAGCTTGCAACCATTGGCAGAACATGCCGTCCTCTTGCAAGCGGGCTTGCGCCGCCTGGTAGAACTCACGCGTGAACAATCCTGCGACGCCTGCACGATAGGGATTCGAGGGCTCAGAGATGATCAAGTCGTAGCGCTGCGGCGTGGTGGTGAGCACTTCGCGCGCATCGTTGAAGATCAGACGCGCTTTGGGATTGTTCAGCACGTCGTGATTCACACTGGCACAGAGTTCTGCCATGGTGACGACGCGCGGTTCGAGTTCCACGATATCGACGCGTTCGACTTCCGGCAACGCGGCAATCCAACCGGCGGTTTCGCCTGTTCCCAGACCAACAACGAGCGCGTGCCGGGGATGCGGATGCAGCGTAGCACCGACCATGCCGAGCATGATCTGCGTATTGGCGTCGCCGATCGCGTTGCCATCGGACTTACCATTGACGTAAAAGCTGAAACTATTGTCACAGCGAATGGCGATGCTCGATTCGACCCCTTCGGCTTCCCACACAATCTGTCGACGGATAGTGTTCAGCCAGTTGCGCTTTTCATGGCGACTGGCGTGGCTTTCCGGAGCACGACCCGCACCGATACCACTATGCCGCCAGACCGCCGTGGGACCGACAAACCAGGTAAAGAACAATGCCAGCGCACTGGCCGCGATCGGCATCCACAAACGGAGCAACTGCTTTTCTTGGCGATAAGCGAGGCCCGCCCACAGCAGCGCGAGCAGACTCAGAGCAATGACCGCCACGCACCATACACCCGGCGCCGTCAGCAACGGCAACAGCCCAAAGCCTCCCAGCAACGAACCGAGAATGCAACCGACCGTGTTCCATGCGAACGCCGCGCCGACCTGCTTCGCCACATGTTCTTCGCCACGACCAAGCAACGCGATTAAGATCGGGAATTGCACGCCGCTGATAAGCGCCGCCGGAAACACCACGATGGCCGTAATCATGGTCCAATCCCACACCGCGCCGGCGAAACCCAGCGTGTTATCGGCTTGCATCTCGGCGGCGAAGAGCGCCAAGCGATCGCCCAGCGCGAACGGCAGTCCCAGACAGACGGCTTGCAAGCCACACGACATCGCGAAGCTGCGCGCGGTCGGGCCACGCCCGCGAAAGATCACGCCATACAACGCGCCGCCGCAACCGATGCCTGCGAGCGCAATGGCCAGAATCAAGCCAAAGGTGTAGGTCGAACCGCCGAGAATCGGTCCGAGCATGCGATACCACACCAATTCCATGACAAAGAAGATGCATCCCATTAACAGCGAAGAAAAATAGATGTACCGAGCCGGGAGAAGCCCAGGCGAGGCGTTGTGCAAACCATCTTCCTCCCTTCGCGAGCGCTTTCGCAGTTGTCGCGGACTGCTTGTCGTAGCCAACATCCATGGCGCGTCGGCTGCTCGCCAGGCGATGATCGCTAGTGCAACATTAACGCCGCAGGCCAACCAGAGTGAGATGCGCGTGCCAAATGTCTGCAGCAGCCAAAAGGTACTTGCGAGCGAACCGACCACCGCGCCGAGTGTGTTCAAACCATAAACCAGACTCAAATCGCGGCGATTTTCATCACCTGCGGAGGTAACCGCTTTGGCGGCGGCTGGAAGTGTGCCTCCCATCAAGAGCGTCGGCACACCCATTACCAACGTGGCAAAGAGGAGTCGCACAAGCGTTGCTCCGGTCACGCCGAGTGATTCCTGTCCCCCGAGACTCGCGTAGGTGAAGCGCGTCAAGTCGATGAGCAAGGGACTTAGCGCGCAACTGATCGCAATGCCGAGCTCCAACCAGGCATAACAGCGAAGCGGTCGGGGATGGCGATCGACAAAGCGACCCAGCAGCAAATTGCCGAAGCCGAGTCCCCCCATAAAGATCGCCAACACGGCAGCGGAAGCCGTGGTAGAACCGCCAAACACCAGGCGAAATTCGCGCAGCCAGGCCACTTGATAGATGAGCGCGCACATGCCAGAGAGCAACAGCAGCGCCGCCACGAACCACTTCCGCGACATCTTCGCCCCATGAGAGAAGAGTTATCCGTAACATGCCAACGTGTGAGCGTAGCAGACGCGCGGTGGCGGGTCGAGCCGATGGATACCTCGGGGACAGATCGGCGAAATCTATTTCTTCACGAGAAGTTCATACATGCTTCGCCACCTCTGAACCCTGAATCTAGAACTTCACCTGCTCGCGGCGGTAGCTCAAATCGAGCAAGTCCATGGGATGCATAATCTTCAGCACCTCGCCAGCCAGACGGGCTTCGCGGGCGATCTGCAAGAGACAGCCGGCGTTGGAGGTCGCGACGACGCGAGCGCCGGTCGAAAGAATGTTCTTGAGCTTGCGTTTGCTCAGTCGATCCGCCATCTCTGGTTCGGTGAGATTATACGTCCCCGCAGCGCCGCAACAGAGTTCCGACTCGGGCAACTCGACGAGCTTCAGGCCAGGAATTTGCTCCAGCAGCGTGCGCGGTTGTTCGCGGATTTTTTGCGCATGAACTAGGTGACAGGCATCGTGATAGGTGGCAGTGATTTTGAGTTCGCCAGGCGGTGCCACGAGTCCCAACTCGGCGAGAAACTCATTCACATCCTTCACGTTGTGGGCGAACCGCTCGCGAGCGGGTTGCTGCATATCATGCCAATGATGGCCATAGTCTTTGAGCATCGAACCGCAGCCTGCGACGTTGATGATGATGGCATCGACATCGGCCGCGTTGAATGCCGCTACATTGGCATCGGCCATTTGTCGCGCCGGTTCGCTACTGCCTGCGTGAAAGTGGATCGCGCCGCAACATTGCTGCGCCGATGGCGTCACGACATCGCAGCCATTCTCCTGCAGCACGCGAGCAGTCGCCCAGTTGGTGGGCCGCAACATGCCATCGGCGACGCAACCAGTGAACATCGCCACGCGAGCGCGACGCCGCCCCTTCGCCGGAAGCAAGGGCGGCAGGGGCCCGGGATCGGAGGCCAGCGGTGGCAGCAGCGTAGCGAGACGGCCGAGCCTGGTCGGCAGTAATTTCCACAACCCGGTCGCCAGCAATAGCTTGTCTAAGCCGAGTTTCTGGGCAATGCGAGCGGGGAGCAACGATCTGCGAATTCGTTCCGGATAGGGAAACATGCCGAACAAAATCCAGCGATGGAACCAATCGGTGTTTTGGTTATTGTTTTCGCTCAGCTCGTTCATCGCGACACGGAATGGCTCGATCAACTTGCCATATTGAACACCGCTGGGACAGGCGGTTTCGCACGAGCGGCAATCGAGACAAAGTTCCAAATGACGTTTGACTTCGTGCGTTAGTTCCAGTCGCTCATCGGTCACTGCGCGCATCAGATAAATGCGTCCGCGCGGACTATCATTCTCGTTCCCCAGTTCGGCATAGGTCGGACACGACGCCGTGCAGAGCCCACAATGGACACAATCGAGGAAGAGTTCGTAGTCGATGCCTGCGCCGGGATTGGGTTTAGGTTTGGCCGCCACAACAGGCAATAGGTTTTCCTCGGTCACAGTCATGCAAGGCTCGATCTAGCTGGCGAAGAGTTCAGAGACGTTAAGAGTGACAGTGGGAAATTGACTCAATTCTAGCGGCCGATTCCTGGGGCGGCAAACTTCGCTAGGCAAACACAAATCGCCCTGGATTCAAAATATGCTTCGGATCGAATTGCTGTTTCACGCTTTGCATGAGGTCACCCGGCAAGCCGAGTGTGCCGAACGTGCTTTGCCGCGTGGCTTCTTGGCCGGCTGGATTGGAGAGCACAACGATATGCCCGCCGCATTGCGCGGCGAGCGGTTGCAACGTCCCGACAAGCGTGCGCGACAAGCCCGCCGTAGGGAACTCAGGGAATTTAACGTAGACAATGCCGTTCCCCGCTGAGGATTGCATCTGGGCTTGGGGCTCGACCATTAGGACGCCTTGCATGAACTTCTCGATCTCGCTCG
>JBGSHH010000804.1:0-2219 GCA_041752355.1 Pirellulaceae bacterium
CTACGATGAAACTGCGCTGGTCGAAGGACTCGTCAGCGGACAGATCGGCGGCGTGGCGCTCGACGTTTATCAAACCGAGCCTTGCACCGACAGCCCGTTGTTTCAAATGGATAACGTCCTCTGCACGCCCCACTTGGGCGCTAGCACCGAAGAGGCACAAACGCAAGTCGCCGTGGAAGCGGTGCATTTGCTCGTCAACTTTTTGACCACCGGCGAGATTCGACACGCCGTGAACATGGCTTCGGTCGATCCCAAGACGCTCGAAGCGTTGCGCGGTTATCTCGATACGGCCTATCGACTCGGCTTGTTGCTCGCCTCGTGGCAAGCCGGGAGCGTCGCCAGTTGCAACTTGAACTATCGGGGCGAAGTCGCCAAGCGCGATACCAAACTGCTCACCGCGGCCTTCTGCGCAGGCCTGCTCGAACGGGCGATGGACGAAGAAGTGAATATCGTGAACGCCGAGATTTTGCTGCGCGAGCGCGGGATTCAGTTGGTCGAGCAATCGCGCACCGAGCCCGGCGCGTTTAGTTCGTCGATCACTGCCGAAGTCACCAGCGATGGCCAAACCTACGTCGCAGGCGGCACGCTGTTTGGCAACAACATGCCCCGGCTGTTTCGCCTGGCCGATTTCCGCCTGGAAGCGTATTTGGATGGCAACTTGCTGATCTTCACGCACGACGATGTCCCCGGCATCATCGGTCGCGTTGGTACGATTTTTGGCGCGCACGGCGTGAACATCGCGCAGATGGCGGTCGGCCGCGCCCACGCCGGCGGTAAAGCGATCGGCGTGTTGAACATCGATAGCCTCCCCTCGCCAGCGGCCATGGAGGAACTCCTCGCCCATCCGCACATTCACAGCGTGAAGGTCATCGAAATGCCCCCCGCCGGCCAGATGCCCAGCTGGCTGTCGTGATATCTTGTAGGGCGCGAACGTTGGCATACGTCTGCGTGTCTGGCCCTGGATCATTCATGCCTCGACTGACGCCCTAAGAGTGCGAAAATGGGTAACGAGCGTTCCAAGAGACGTGAACTACTATTCAATCGTTTTCGGCAGAGTCAATTCGATTCTGGATTGCCATGTGACAATGGCTCACTGATTTGTCCAGTTTGTTGGAAACCGCAACAACTGAGTGAATTCACGCTCGAACACATTGTTCCAAAGGCCGTTGGTGGACGGCGAACAACGCTAACCTGTCGCATTTGCAATAACCAGCAGGGGAAAGAGCTCGACGTCCACCTCGTCAAATACCATCAAGTTCATGAGGCGCTAAACGGATTCGGTGCTATCCCCAGCCAACTGACCGTTAATGAAAGAAATGTGACAGTGAATGTGACGGCCACCACCGAACCAAAGCAAATCAGCATGCAAGTAGTTGGACGGGCATCCCATCCATCACACATTTCAGGGCTGCATGACGACCTTCAAGATGGCAAAGCCGACGAACTCGTTCTGCGTATGAACCTTGGCTATAACAAGAACCGAATGCAGACGGCACTTCTTCGCTCTGGATTCCTTTCGCTATTTCATCGATTTGGATACAGCTACGTTACTCGCCCATTAGCACAACGCGTACGCGAACGCATCGTCGATCCAACGCTTACAACGTTTCGCCTCTCGTCGTTCATTGCAGGAATTCAACGTTGGGATTTTCCATTTGATCGTCCGTATTTCGTCGTTACTAGAAGACTTAATTCAATGCCATATTTTCTAGTGGTTATTCGATGCCGAATTGAAACGACCCAATATCATGGTGTAGCGCTGCCTGGCGTCGAACTGGATGACGAAAAGTTTTTTCACGCGTTCGAGGAGTATTCGAGAGCAAACCGCTCAGTTGCGATTCAAAGATTCAGTGAGGGTGATGTTGTTGCGTAAGTTTAAGGACTATTGTTGTTTAAGTCGCTCAAATCATTTGTAGCGAAGGCAAAAGGGGCCAGCCAAATGTTCGCCGCAATTTGCGAGGGCGCCCAAAGGGGCCAGCCAAATTCAAGCCGCAAGCTGCGCGGGCGAGTACAGGATCGAGAGGCGATTGGCGGATTGTGGCGCAATGAGGCGACCGGTGAACGAGTGAGACGCCGTGGAGGGCGAGTCAGCGTCCCCACCTGATCCAACGCGCCGCGCTGGACCATGTTGCCTCTGCTCCGAGTGCATGCCACCATCTTAAAGCAGCGTCGGCAGATGCTCCCTATTTGCTCCTTACGCGGCTAGAATTTGGATGGCC
>JBGSHH010000805.1:0-4158 GCA_041752355.1 Pirellulaceae bacterium
TACCCCATCATAAAAGCCAGCGGCACGCTGCTGTAACTAAAGTGAATCACTTTGAAGACTGGGGCGCAACCCCAGTTCGTGCCGCTGACTTGTATTGTTGAGGGACGCTGAGGATTAGAAATCCTCAGCGTGCCACGAGAACTTGGGGCTTCTTAGGCCCGAATTTCTTATAGACCGCTTCCGGGTCGTAGACAGTGACGCTACTCCAACCCTTACGCAACCGCACGAAAGAAACCAGCCCCCACTCGGCGAGCATATCTAGCGTGCGAACACCGCAATTACTTTTGCTGCTGCTGCGTCCCAATCGACTGCCCAGATCGGAGTGCTCCACATCGAGCGTTCCAGGTTTGCCACCTAGTTGTGCCCAAAACCCGCTAAAGCCAAACATCGACTCCGCCATCAAGTTCTCACGCCGACACAAGCTGACGGGAACGTCGTAGCAGAATGATCGATGCCCCATTGGGGCCAACGTGGCGATGACTTCCGGTGCCTTTTGCAAGTCCCAAAGCAGATTGTTTTTTTTGAGCTTTTCCAATCCTTTTTCCACGTTGCGATAGCTGATCCCCATTACATCGCAAATCGCGCCGAGATTCGTCGTTACCGATTTGCCACGTTTCATGTCGTGGAGAATGCTCAGCAGCATCTTAGGATTGCCGCGCAGCTTGGGAAGCTGAACAAGCTCCCGAGAAAGTCGAACCGTGAACGTCTTGACGATCGGCATAGACCACCTCCGTGACAACGATCAGCGGCGCAATCGACATGATCGGCAGCATCGTTGAGTACCAGAGGCGGGAGTCGAACCCGCACGCCCGTGAGGACACAGGATTTTGAATCCAGCGCGTCTGCCATTCCGCCACTCTGGCTCAATCAACTTGCTACAGTTTCCTTCACAAACCGGCCATCGTCAAGGGCTGTTCCGATGCTTCGCCTTCCGTCACCGCAACTTGCTGCAAACGGCTGCGAAGTTCCTGGCAGACCTCTTGAAAATCGCGGGCGAGCTGCTCTTCGCGGGAATCCTCCTCAACGAGCGATTGGGTAGGAGAAAACGCCAGCGAGCGATAGCCATCGTGAAGAAACACGGCGTTGCGGCCGGCGCTCTTGGCGGCATAGAGCGCTTCGTCGCACCGCTTCACCAGCGAGGACGTTTCCTCGCTGAGCATTGCCAATGCCACGCCGCAACTAATGGTCACTTTGAGTTGTTTTTGTTCGTACATGAAGCCTTGCGTCTGCACCTCGTGCCGGATCATTTGCGCGGCGGCGCACACTTCCTGGAGATCGCGTTGATGAACCACCAAAGCGAATTCCTCGCCTCCGTATCGGGCGGAAACTGCCCCGCTAGGCTTCTGATCGCGGAGTATTTTGGCTAGGCCCTGCAGCACGGCATCGCCAGCCAAGTGGCCATGGGTATCGTTAAGCCGTTTGAAATGATCCACATCGATCAGCACCACCGCTACGGCTTTTCCCTGCGTCCGCAAGGCAGTGAGCGAACTCGCCAACGCTTCGTCAAAGACACGACGATTGTTCAAGCGAGTCAGTGCGTCGGTACGCGCTTCCGACATGTAAGCGGCGATTTCATGAGCTTGATGTCGCAATGTCGCTTCGGCCGTATCGAGCCGCCGTTGCAAGCGACGATTCGCGTCGAGCATTTGCGAAAGCAGCCCGGCCGTATCGAGTTGCGAGGGATCGCCCGGTAAGGCGGACTGCTGTTCCACTTGCTCGGTCAGGTCTTCCACCAGGCCACGATATTCGGTCACGTCGGACGAAACATGGCTCGTCCAGCGCGAGAGCTCTTCCACCAACTTCAGTACTTGCTGACTTTCGGCGCGTTCGACCGGTGGACGACGAAACAGGAACCGTCCCAACGTCAGACCAATCCCCAGGCCCGTGGCGATCAGCATCACGCCTAGCGCCAAGCCGGTCCACAAGGCGGGCTCTAAAGTGGCAAGCAATTCGAATAACACGAAACACCTCTCCGCGGACGTTCAAGTACGTGCACTGCACTAACTTACGCCACAGAAAGAGCCTGTATGCCTGTTTTGGCGGCCGCGAAGTGACGACCGATACCCCCAGTTTGAGAGGAAAGCAAATCCAAAGACAACAGCTTAACTCTTTTAAAACTAAATACTTACGGCAAATTCTACAGCACGACAAATCACCACAAGAGGGGCATTCCACGCAGATTTCCAGGTGTTTCACTTGGTGATACCTGTAATTGCCCCTGTCGCCATTGGGACGTTTTCCGCTATATTACGCGATTCCGTGAGTCCGATTACCGATCAGTGAGCAAACGCTCGTCGTTTGGGTCTCGCTGTTTTGTCCCCGTTTTCCTTCCTTACCTTCAGGCAAGTGTCATGGCCAAGAGCAAGAAGAAAGCTGAAGTTGTGTATCTCGTTTGCGAAGAAACGGGCGATTACAACTACACCCTCAAACGTAAGCCCGGTGGCGAGAAGTTGAAAATCTCGAAGTACTCCCCCCGGTTGCGCAAGCACACACTGCACAACGAGAAGAAGAAGTAGTCCGCCGCGAGGCGTGGTGATTCCTCTTGCCATGTTGCGCGGCCAAAGGTGAGGAACCCGATGGGCAAGCGCTGGCGAATCTATCCGCACGATTCTGATCGCATCGCCCAGATGGAGCGTGCTGCTTCGGTCCCTCCGGTCGTCGCGCAGTTACTCGTCGCGCGTGGGATTTCGCAAATCGCTGCGCGCGAATTCCTCGACGCCAAGCTCACCGGCCTGCGCGATCCCGAACTGCTCCCCGGCGTGGCGGAAGTCGCGGAACGCTTACACGACGCGCTGACGAACAAGCGCCGCATCGTCGTCTATGGCGACTACGATTGCGATGGCATGACCGCCGCCGCCATTTTGTATCGCGGACTGAAACTACTCGGCGCCGATGTCGGCTACTACGTTCCCAATCGGCTGGATGAAGGCTACGGCCTGAACAGCGAAGCGCTGCGCACGTTGGCATCGCGCGGCGCGAAAACCGTCATCACGGTCGATTGCGGCATTGCCAGCGTCGCCGAAGCGGATACGGCCCGTGAACTCGGCTTGGAACTGCTGATCACCGATCATCACGAGTTCGCCGATCGACTCCCCAATGCCACCGCCATCGCGCATCCACGTTTGCCTGGCACGAACTATCCCTTTGGGATGCTCTGTGGTGCAGGTGTGGCATTGAAAGTTGCGTGGGCGTTATGTCAGCGCGTTTGTCAGGCGAAGCGCGTGACAGATGCGCTGCGTGAATATTTGTTGACGGCGGTCGGCCTGGCGGCGATAGGCACCGTGGCGGATGTCGTACCGCTTGTGGATGAGAACCGCGTGCTGGTGCGTTATGGCCTGAGCAGTTTAAAGGATCGCACGCCGCTGGGTTTGGCCGCGCTGATGAAAGTCACCAAGCTCGACGCGAAGTCCACGCTCGGCAGCGAAGACATCGCCTTCATGCTCGCACCGCGCTTGAATGCGGCAGGACGATTAGGGCAAGCTCAACTAGCGATCGAGTTGCTCGTGACCGATGCGCCCGATCGCGCGGAGTCACTGGCGCAATACATCCACGAACTGAACAACAGTCGCGATAGCTTGGAGCGCAGCATTTATCTGGCCGCCGTGAAGCAGGCGCAAGAACAATTTGATCCCGTGAATGATCCGGCGCTCGTATTGTCGGAGCGTGGTTGGCACGCTGGCGTGATCGGCATTGTCGCGGGGCGCTTGGCCGAGAAGTTCAATCGTCCTGTGATCTTGGTTTCGCTCGACGCGCTGGGTGGCAAGCCGGGGACGGGTTCGGCACGTACCGCAGGCGGTCTGTCACTGCACACAGCACTCGCTGCTTGTTCGCCGCATTTGGTCGCCCATGGTGGACATGCCGCCGCGGCTGGATTGCGCATCGATGAAGATCGCATTGATGCCTTTCGAGCGGAGTTCTGCGAGTTCGCCGCGACCAATGTCACGCCGGAACAGCGCATCGCCGAATTGGCCATCGATGCCGAAGCTGCCTTCAGTCAACTCACCATGCAGACTGTGCGACAGATCGAGCAATTGGCACCCTTTGGCGCTGGCAATCCTCGCCCTGTGTTGTGTGCCTGTGGCGTGTCTTTGGTGGATGCGCCTAAACGCATCGGCGGTGGCGAGCGACATCTCTCCGCCAAACTCAAACAGCATGGCA
>JBGSHH010000806.1:0-10139 GCA_041752355.1 Pirellulaceae bacterium
ATTCTTGAAGTTGCGAGGGCGGAAACCGCATAATCAAGTCGAGGGATGGGCTGGCAAATTCCGCAGGCGACACTACAAAGGAATGTAAACGCGAATCGCATTTTTCATCCAATCTGAAATCTGCCATCCTCAAATCTACAATTCCAAATGCAATCCGACCCCAAATACCAAGACGGCGAACCACCCGCTCCACAGCAGCAATCGGATGGAATCATCATCAGTCCGGACACGTTGCGGGCGGAGCGGGTTCCGCCGGGACAAACGCGCACCAAGAAGTGGCCGGTGCTGGATGCCTTTGGTCCGCCACGCATGCCGCCGCTGGAGAAGTGGGAACTGGTGGTGTTTGGCTTGGTCGAGCGCACGCTCACCTACCGCTGGCCGCAATATCAAGAATTGCCGCGCGTGCAAGTCTTCGCCGATTTCCACTGTGTCACCAGTTGGTCACGGTTGGGCAATGTTTGGGAAGGGGTTTCCATCAAGCATCTTTTGAACGAGGCAGGCGTGAAGTCGGAGGCGAAGTACGTCATTCTGCACGCTTATGACAATGGCTGGACGACGAACCTGCCGCTGGCCGACTTCGATCAAGACGATGTGCTGCTGGCCGACAAGCACGACGGCGACCCGATCGATCTGGAACATGGCGGCCCGGTTCGCGCTATGGTGCCTAGGCTCTACGCCTGGAAGAGCGCGAAGTGGTTGCGCGGTATCGAACTCTCGTCGCACGACAAGGCGGGCTACTGGGAGCGCGGCGGCTACCACATGCACGGCGATCCTTGGATCGAAGAGCGATTTCGCTAGCACAAACCGGCGACGTTCTTACTTCTTCTCCTCCGGGCGCAGCACTTCAAAGTAAACTTCGCGCAGCTTGAGGAAGGTCACCCAGTTGCGCAGCGCATAACCATCGCGCTGGAGGTTCTCGGCGGAATAGACATTCGTCTTGTCGCCACTGGGATGTACGCCGTCGTTGCTGATGAGGGTACCGAGCCAGGCGTGCTTGGGTTGTCGCTCCACGATGGCGGCATGGTAGTCGATCAATGGAATCTGCTTTTCGCTCGCTAGTTCGCGCAACTGTTTGTTCACCTCGGTGACCGCTTCGTCATGATCGCGCATCGGCGGGATCGTGGTGAGCAATGGCACGCACTTGGCCGCCAGACATTGGTCGACAAGTTTGGCGACACCGGCGCGATAGCCTGGGGGCACTTTGTTGCCGCGAATGTCATTCGTGCCGATCATGATGATGGCCGCTTCGGGGCGTTTCTCTTTGAGTACCTTGTCGGAGACGCGCAGCACATTCTCAATTCGCCAGCCGCTGTCGTTGCCATTCTCACCGCCTTTGTCGCGGACGCCAAGAATCACATCGCGCCAACGCTTGTTGCTCGGCGTCTTCGGCAAGCCATCGTCGTCCGGCAGGTATTGCTGGGGATCGTCCCAGCCCAGTGGTGACCAAAACGCCAGACTATTGGTAATCGAATCGCCAAACTGCGCCACGTAGCCCGGCTGGCCAGCAAAACCCTCATGCGATTTCTGCATGGCGGCGATCCACTCCGCCGGCGCGGCACCAGCCATAGAGCATGACAATGCCAGCCAGCAACAGGTTAGAACCGCTAAATGTCGGGGCATGCGAGCCTCCCAGAAAGAGTGTAATGCGGCATTGTCGCTATCGCAGTATAAACAAAACAAGACGCCTCAGCACTTGCGCACAACATTCACAGCGCCCCATTGGCCGCCCGCTGGGGCTTATAAGGGAGAAAGTGGGGATGCGCCCTCGTTCCCCGAACTGCATTGCACTGGAGTCCTGACCATGCCCGATCAATCCCGAAATCGTGGTCCCTGGACACATCGCGCCTTGGTATGGGTGTTCGCGATCGCATTGGGGGTCTTGATTTATTGGCTCACCGGTTTCGTGGTAAACGACATCGCGCGTTGGCCGGGTCCGGAATACAGTGAACTCGAGGAGAAGTTACTCGATCCTGATCTGCGCCGTGAGGAAAAAGAGATCGCCGATGAATTGGGGGTGGTTCAACTGCAAATCAGGGAGCGCGAAGGTAAGCAGAGTTTGTTGCAGGATAGCACGGCGAGCTCTAAACAGACGATGGATCAGTTGCTGAGCATTCATCGCCTGAGCCTGGAAAAGAATGTCGAACCAACCGCAGCGGAGCAGCAAGCGCTCGCCGAGTCGGAGCAGTTGTTTCTTGATAATCAAAAGCAGTATCAAAGCTTGAATGCAGAAATCTCGACGTTGCATGCCCAAAGCAATGCATTGGAAGCACGGCAACGCGCGCTCGCCATCCGACTGGAAACCGCGCGCGAACCGATTCGCGAGGAGTTTGAACGACTCTGGCAGCAGCATCAATACCGACTGGCGCTGGCCAAACTTGGCTTTCTGTTGCCGCTGTCGCTCATCGCAGGCTGGCTCTTTCTTCGGGCACGCCGCAGTGTGTATTCGCCGATGGTTTACGCGCTAGGTATCGCCCTGGCGGCCAAAGTCACGATGGTGATGCACGAGCATTTCCCCGCTCGTTACTTCAAATACATTTTGATCCTTGTATCGCTCGCGATCGTGCTGCGCATACTCGCCTACTTATTGCGCATGATCGCCCGGCCCAGTCGCGACTATCTCCTCCGACAATATCGTGAAGCGTACGAGCGCTTTTTCTGTCCGATCTGCGACTATCCCATCCGACGCGGCCCCTTGAAGTATGTCTTTTGGAGTCGACGCACTATCAAGAAGCTGCATTTCCCGCCGCGCTCAGGCGATAACCAACTACCGGACGAGCCGTACACTTGCCCCGCTTGTGCCACCGCGCTGTTTGAAAAATGTGATGCTTGTGGAAGTACTCGCCACAGTTTACTCCCCGCCTGCGATCATTGTGGCCGCGAAAAGATTGCGGTCAGCCCTCCTACCGCTTCGCCAAACTAACTCTCGATCCTTTAGTGCAGACGGAATTCGTTCCCAGCATCACCCCTAAAGCGTGCTACGCTTTACCAAGGCCAGTGGCGCTAGCGACTGTGTCTGTTTCTGCTCGGAGAATCGTTGTGAACGCTACATCCCGATCCTATTGGCATCGCCAGCGCGGCTTCTCGCTGTTGGAAATGCTGGCAGTGGTGACGATTCTGGGGATTATCGCGGCGCTCATTCTCTATCGTATTACCAATGTCACGGACACCGCCAAGGAAAAAGTGCAACTGCATCAGATCGCCGAGATGAATACGGCCATCGAGCACTATTACATGATCCATGAAGCCTGGCCGGCCACTCTCAACGATCTGATTCCCGATCACTTGCCCGATGGCATTCCGGCACCTCCCACAGGCGGCACGTACACGATCGATCCCGCCACGCATCGGGCCATTGCCCAGTAGCGATGCAGGTTCGGATTCTTGCCTGCTAGTTTCTGACTTTTCGGCAATTTGCGCCGATTGCGCGAGCCTTTTCAACGCGACTCTTTCGGTCGTAGCGATCGTGCCACAGCGATGTTTCACAATCGAAACACGCGTCGACTTTTCTCTTAAGTTTGCGTCTTGCGGCAGGTGGTATCGCGGTTAAATTCGTACTTGAGGATCACGTGCTCGCGCTCACTTGCGGTGGTTCTCGTGGCTCTTGGTACGGAGTAGAAGTCGGCAATGCATTATTCACGACAACCCAACTCGGACGAGGTCGAGCAATTGCTGCTGAACGCAAGGCTGCGTGACGAACTCGAACCGTTTTACGACGAATCAATCGAGATTCTCAATGTTCGCCGCCTGCCGACCACCAAGGAAAATGAGTTCCTCGCCTCTCTTTTGGCGTGGGAACGGGCACCTACCGTGCCGCTCAGTCAGTGGTTTGAGCCAGAACTCAAACTGCCTCCCGCCGAAACGCTCAACGATGACGATCTCAAGTCGGCACTTTGGAACACGATCCATCGCTTGTATGAAAGGCGGATTGTGCTGGAATTGACCGATCATTTGTCCGATCGTCAGTTGTACTGCTTGATCGTCCGCGACATTCTCCCCTCGCCAGAAAAGAAGATCGACCTGCCCAAGAACTATCTGCATTGGCATTGTTTGGACGAAGGGGACGATCCGGAATTGTGGTTGCGATACTTCGCTTCCGAGGAGGAACGTCAAGCGTGGGCGGAGGAGAACAATTTGCCGCTGCCGCCTTCCCAATCGCCTCCTTATCCTCGCAAGATGCCCCGCCGTCCCCTGTGAACGCGGAATGCCCGATCGCTTGCGGAATGTCTTCGAGGTGGCCTGATTTTTTGGCGCCTGCGCCTGAACCTATGCGCCGGCAATCGCGTCAGGTTATAAAACAACCTGCGAGGTCATGCCGATGAACGACGACTGGCTCACGAACATCTGTTGGCTCACCGATAGCTACAAGGTCAGCCACTACAAGCAATATCCACCTGGCACGCAGCGCGTCTACTCTTACTTTGAATCGCGCCACGGCAGTACCTATCCGCAAACTGTCTTCTTTGGTTTGCAATACTTTCTTCAGCGCTACCTGGCCGGCTCCGTCATCACCCAGGCGAAGATCGATGCCGCAGACGAACTCTTCAGCGCCCACTTCGGCGGGCACGTTTTCAATCGCCCAGGCTGGGAACAACTGCTGCACAAGCACGAGGGTCGTTTGCCGGTAGTGATCAAAGCCGCGCCGGAAGGGACGGTAGTGCCTGAAAGCAACGTGCTGATGACGATCGAGAATACTGACGACGAAGCCTATTGGCTTACGAATTGGCTGGAAACGCTGCTAGTGCAAGTTTGGTATCCCTCGACGGTCGCCACGCAAAGCCGGGCAATGAAGCAAGTACTTTTGAAGTATCTTGAGCATACCGGCGATGCGAGTCTGATCGACTTTAAACTGCATGATTTTGGCTTTCGTGGCGTGACCTGTCCCGAACAAGCAGCGCTGGGGGGCGCGGCGCATCTGGTGAATTTTCAAGGGACTGATACGATTCCAGGGCTATTACTCGCGCGGCAGTTCTACGACACGCCGATGGCGGGCTTCTCCATCCCTGCCGCGGAACACAGCACGATTACTTCCTGGGGGGAAGCGCACGAAATCGACGCCATGCGGAACATGCTGGTGCAGTATCCAGCTGGCCTGGTCGCCTGTGTTTCGGATAGCTTCGATATCTTCCGCGCTTGTCGCGATTACTGGGGCGGTGTGCTAAAAGCGGAAGTTCTCGCCCGCGATGGCACGTTAGTCGTGCGACCTGATTCTGGTGATCCACCGACAGTCGTCACGCAAGTGTTGGAGATTCTGTGGCAGCAGTTCGGCGGGAGCATCAACGTGCATGGCTATCGCGTGTTGCATCCTAAGGTGCGCGTGATCCAGGGGGACGGCATCGACTTTGCGATGCTCGAGAAGATTCTCGTCGCCATCACCACCGCTGGCTTCTCGGCGGATAACCTCGCCTTTGGATCAGGTGGTGGCTTGTTGCAGAAACTCAATCGCGACACGCAGCGCTTCGCGTTCAAGTGTTCGTCGGTGGTGGTGAACAACGAAGTTCGTGATGTGTATAAGCGTCCCATCACCGACGCTGGCAAGGACAGCAAACGAGGACGATTAAAGCTTGTCCGGGGCGAAACCGGCATGGTGACTGTCGGCGAGGATGACCCGCGCGAGGACGTGCTGGTGCCCGTATTCGCGGACGGCAAGATACTGCGTAACGACAAGTTGGTGGATGTGCGGAAGCGAGCCGCCCGTGATATTTAGGTGGGCGGAGCAAGTCGTTGCACATCATTCGCCCAAGGCATCATTACGGCGAAGTGTGCCAGCCAGAGATAGAAGATCGCGAGCAGTAGCACTGCCGCGAACCACACTCGCCGTAGCAAATTTAAGCGATCGCCTAACAAGTAGAGTCCGATGAACAGCACTGGATTCACTATCAAGAAGAACAGATCCGGTATCCACCACAGCGGTACCATCCATTGAGAGATGTGAAGCACCAGCATCGTTGGTGCAAACAAATCCATGTCATTAAAGCGATAGTAATGCTCATGGACTGGCACGCACTTCACCGCCACGCTCGCCACCGCTAAGAACGCCGCCAGATGAATAAACCCGCAGAGGAACGCCTTGGCTAGTGCAAATACCACGGCACTTGCGGAGCGGGCGCTGGAGTTGGGTGGAAGCGGTTCAGGCATGAAAATGGGCTCTTGTGGGTAGGCCTGATCATACAGCGGCTACCTGCCCATCATACCAACCCCCATTGCTTACGCAGCGCCCATTCACCCGTTAGCGAACCTACGAATAGCAAAAAGAACACCCAGGCATCCAGGGCGGTGTCGCCCAGTTGCCACTTTGTTTGCACTTCGATCTTCATCTCGCGAGGCTTTTCCTGCAATTCGCGAAACAGCGCGGAAAGTTGTTCCGGCGCGACGACGCGACCACCGGCCTCTTTCGTCAGATTCGCCAGGCGCGCCATGAAGTCGGGATCGGCGGCTTGACTAGCAAGTTCCATATCCTGATCGAACACCAGAAATTGCGCCTTGGCCGTGCCGATTGCTTGTCCATTCGCGCTGCCGGTAACCTCCAAATGATAGTCGCCAGGCTGCGTGGTTTCATTGAAGAGGCCTGTCCAACGATCCCCTTCAGGCGTCAAACGGGCTGGCCAGCGTTTGCCGCTGGGCCCGGTGACTTCGGCAGAGAAAGTAACGCCTGCGAGTGGATCGCCTGAGGGAGATTTCGCGCCGACATCGAACAGCACTTTCGCGCCTGGATTGTAGCGTCGCTGCCGCAAGGTCACGAAAACATCATTCTTGGCGTCGTCCTCGCGCTTGGCCAACCACAACACCACCTGACGCCAGAAACGACGATGTTCCGACTCATGTCCCTGCATCCACCATTGCCAGGTGCTATCGCCTGCAAACGCGAGCACGCGCCCGCCGCCATATTCGCCTGCGATCAAGATCGGCGTGGAACCACTGGCGGCAACGGTGCGAAAGCGTTCCTTGATATCCACGAATCGGTTTGCGCCGCGCAGCGCTGGCAACTTCGACCAGATCGCCGCGTTGTCACTGGCGGAGCCCAGTCGCACCAACGGATGGTCGACAATGGGCGAGATCTTCAACGGCCCGCGAACATGCAGTTGCTCGACGATGCCAGCGCCAAAATCTTGCCTCAGCAAGCGATCCATCCGCACCGGCAGTACATCGGCCAGCGGTGTATTCTCATAGCCACCTGCGCCAAAGCTATGAAAGCCACCCAACATGCCGAACCCCTTCCCGGCATCAATGGCCTTGGCGATATCCTTGAGGTTTTGCGGTCCTAGGGCCGCCGCGTCCAAGTCGCCGATGATGAGCACATCAAACTTGGGGTTGCTTAGCCGATCGCCCAGATCAACGGGCCATTGATCGCGGCGGCGATGGTCGATCCATTGAAAATCAACGTCGATGTCTGGGGAATCGTTGAGCGAGCGGCGCAAGAATTTCTGTTCCAGCCGCAGATCGCCTTCGAGATAAAGTACGCGCAGACCGCCATCGAGCACATTTAAGAAACTTTGCAGTTCGTTATTCTTGGTGACCAATTCACCTGGCTGCGGCGCGGCACGCAGCGTGAGTTTGTACTGGCCTGGCTTGGTCGGCGTAAACGCAAAGGCGACTTCGAGTTGTTGGCCGTCTGTCTTCGCCAGCACATCTTGAGGTCCGCGCTTCTCAATTATGCCTTGGGCGTCTTCAATCAAAAGTTCGACGGGAATCGCTTTGTTGGCATAGCCAGATATGCGCATCAGCCCTTTTATCACCACTTCATTCTTGACAAACACCGTGTATTGGTCTTGCAAGTACTCCATCGCCACATCGCGCGATTGAGCTGCGTCACCGACAGGGCCGAAGGTGGTGGTAAAGAGCGGCGCGCCAAGACGAGCCAGTTCCCTCGCCGCTTCTTGCGATTCCACTTTTGGCTCGAGCGCCGTCTGCACGCCATCGCCCAGCAGCACCACGCCCAACACGCGGCGACCGAGTTCGCGTCGTGACGCATCGGCGAGCGCCGTGCCAATATCGGTCGCTTTGCCATCCGGTTGCGATGGCCAGGCGAACTTACCGCTGGTAAATTCCAATGGCGAAAGCTTGTCGCCGTAGTCATACACTTTCACATCAAACTGCTCGGCGAATTCAGTAAGCGCGCCGGTGGCGGCATCCAAAGCGTCACGCTGGGCGTCATAGCGTGTGCGACTGCTCATCCCCGACGGAAGCGTCATCGAACGGGAGCGATCTGCCAGTACAATCAACACGCCCGTCTGCGGGCGACTGGTTGTGCTGATCCGCGCGGGACGCAAGAGCGCGATGAGCACCAGCAAGATCACCAACCCGCGCAATCCCAACAAGGTTCCCCGCTGGAGCCACGATAACTTGCGATACGCCGGTCCCACCAACAATAGCGCCGCCAGCGCGAGCACGACGAGCGCGACCGCGAGGTAGCTATTGAAGATCGGCTGTGTGTACCAGGTCGTCATGAGGGCTTTGGGCTTGGACCTAAGTCCTTTCTTCCTTATAGAAGCGATTCGAGAACACGTGTTCGATACCGAGGATCAGAGCGAGTCCCAGTGCCAGGAGCGGATAGAACTCGCGACCGGCACGGTCTTCGCCACCGATGACAATCTCATCCTGAGTGCGGGCGAATTGATAGCGATTCTTCCCTAGTCTGGTGTCTAACTCGTCACGTGAAATGCGCGTCAAGTCGGTGGCGGACAACGCGAGATTAACGCTGAAGCCACGCAACACCGGCTGGTTATTGAATTGCCCCTTCAAGCGATACGCTCCGGGTCGTTCCGTGAACTTCACCGTCACGCGGCCATCGCGGGCGGAGATATCGTACGGGTCATCTAGCGGCGTAAAGAGTTGATAACGCTCGGGATCTCGGTCCGGATCGTTCGTGAGCGTCGCTACATCGCCCGCCAAATAGTTCAAGTGCGTTTCGCCACCACTGACCAGTTGGCCGGCGATCTCATTAGCCAGAATGAAGTAGGGCCAGGCGTTTTCGCCCGTGGGCAATTCGTTCCATGCATCACGGCCGCGCGGTTGCAATGGATCAGAAACCGGCGTCGTGAGTGTGATGATGCGGCCTCGTCCCAATGGCCGTTCCACAATCGCGGGGCGACTGTCGGAATAGCTCAACACCACGCTGGCATCGGCGGCGAGATCCTTCATGGACCAATAGCGAAAAACCGGAAACTGCCGCCACGGCACGTTGGTGCCGATCGTGCGAAATGGTGCGAGCAGTGGATGATCCAAACTGCGCGGATCGAGCCACACACCCTCCGGCGCGCGTGTTTGCAACGCCAACTTGCCAGGCAATACTTTGAGCGCTTCCGGCGAGGTGAACGACGCGATATCCGCTTCATGCCCCAGGAAAATGCCGAGTCCGCCCCCGCGCATCGCATAACTGGCGAGTTGTTCCCATTGAGGCGGCGCGAGGGGACCGGGATCGAGCAGGAACACGGCGGAGAACTCGTCGAGATTCTGATTGGCTAGATCGGCTTGCGAGATCATCACCGGTTCGTAGCGAGCTTGCCCTGTTTGGCGATACTCATACGGCGCGATGGCTTCGGTCCACGCGGTGGTGCTGACACCGCTCGGCGCGACGACCAACACACGCCAGGCCGGTTGCACGCAAATGGTGAAGTAGCGCACATCATCGGCGGCCAGCGCATCATCGCCGACGATCCGCAATTCGCCATGATGCACGCCCAGCGGCAACTTGTTCAGTTGAAACGACAAGCCTTGCCCGCTGTTGGCTTCCAAATGAATCGCCTGGCGACTGCGGACTTTGGCCTCCGGCACGAGCGGCTTACCATCAACAATGATGGGGCGCGTGTTATCTGGTTCTTCAATCAACAGTTCCACCGCACGATCACCGGTCGGTCCCAGGCGACGAATCTCCGAGGTGATTTCGAGTTGGCTGCTTTGCGGAAGTGTCTCGGCGGAAAGCCGCAGTTCTCCCAGAGAATAGTCTTGTGGTTCTTCGACCCCGACATCGATCACATAGACCACAACGTGGGGCGCGGCGGCGAGTTGCTCGGTCAGGCCACGCGAGGCGGCTTCGTCCCACGCGGCAGCGGTGAGATCGGTGAAGATGTAAATCTCCTTGCGCGCCTTCTCGCTCTTGTTCACCAGTTCGATCGCTTCGCGCAGCACGCTCGGCAGCGACA